>JAZRWL010000231.1:0-4647 GCA_045599685.1 Lachnospiraceae bacterium | reverse complement strand
AGTTCACCATAACTTTGCACCGGCCACGATTCTCGGCGATCCTCTTCTTGAATTCCTCCTTTGACTTCGCGAGCAGCTCGGGCTTCTCGATGAGATCAAGAACGGTATTGGCCATGATATTGGCGGATACATGCATTCCTCTGTGAGCGCTGGCGCTCTTTCCCTGGGCAACAGTGGCCCAGTTATGGCCTATCGTGCCCTTTGCGAGCGTGCAGCCGCTGAGATTCGACAGAGGTGTGATCCAGCTCACATCGCAGACATCGGAGCAGATCCAGTTGTCATCGACGCACTTATCCACGAACGGAGGCTCCGCGCCGGGCTCGACGCCGACAGCGTTGAACTTGCGTCCGTACTCGAGCTCCTCCTCGGTATAATCCAGAGGAAGCAGAGCCTTCGTATTGTCGAGCACCATATTGTTAAGAACGGTATTCTCGAGAATATTTGCATAATTATTGATGAGCTGAGCGCCGAGGAACTTCGTGCCGGTCATGAGCGCCGCACCCTTCGCGATATCGTTTACTCTGTCATAAAGCTCCGCAAGATATGAGCCGTCGGGATTTCTCAGGATATAGAAGCCTTCCGCGAATTCCTGAACGATATTGGCAGCGGGACCGCCGCTGTTCGTGATGGAATAATGCATGATCGTATCCTTACGCACATGCTCACGCAGGAAGTTCAGTCCGACGTTCATGAGCTCGAGCGCGTCAAGAGCACTCCTGCCCCTGTCGGGAGTAGCCGCGTGGGCAGCCTTGCCCTGGAAGCGGAAATACGCCGAAACTATAGCCAGACCGTCTTTTACGATACCCCACTTGTCGCCGGGATGCCAGGTAATGGTGGCATCGACATCGTCGAACTGATGATCGATGACCATGAAGACCTTTCCGCCGCCGCCTTCCTCAGCAGGGCAGGCATAATAACGTATGGTCCCTTCGAGACCGGTCTTTTCGAGATAGGCCTTCGCAGCGCAGGCAGCCTCCATTCCGCCGGTACCGAGCAGATTGTGTCCGCAGCCGTGTCCGGGAGCGCCTGCATTTACGGGTTTTTTCTCGGGGATATCGGCCTCCTGGTCCAGAGCCGAAAGAGCGTCATTTTCACCGAGGATGGCGATAACGGGCTTGCCGTGGCCCCACTCAGCGACAAAAGCGGTAGGCATATCGGAAACGCCCCTCTTTACCGTGAAGCCGTGAGCCTCCATGTAATCTGCCTGTACCTTCGAGGACTTTTCCTCCCGGAAGCAGGTCTCCGCAAAGCCCCAGACATCATCGGAGATCTTTTCAAAATCCTTCGCCGCACTGTCGATAAAATCCGTTACTTCCTGTCTGATCATTTTTTCTCCTTTCTTCAATGGCCCGTATTTTTCTTATATTTATCCGCAAGGGCCTTCATTTCCCTCGCATTATCATAAACGAGCTCCGTGAGTGATTCTCCGCCCAGGAGTCTTGCCAGCTCGGCCACTGCCTCGTCATTTCCGAGTCTCGTGACGCGGGTCACGGTCCGTCCGTCCCCGGCGCTTTTTTCTATGGCAAAATGCACATCGGCCATCGCCGCTATCTGAGGCAGATGCGTGATGCAGATGACCTGCGACTCCGAAGAGATCTCCGCGAGCTTGTTCGATACCATTTGCGCCGTCCTGCCGCTGATACCCGTATCGATCTCATCGAAAATGAGCGTCGGTATCTCACTCCTGTCCGCGAGCACCGTTTTGATCCCGAGCATGATACGCGAAAGCTCTCCTCCGCTCGCGACCTCTGATAACGGCTTCATTTCCTCTCCCGGATTGACCGAGATCACCATTTCGGCCTCATCCATTCCGGTGAGCGAGGGCTCATCGAGCTGCTCCAGCCTGATATCAAAACGCACGTCTAGGAAATTCAGATCCTTTAATGCTTCCGTTATAGCCCGTGACAGAGCCGGAGCCGCACTGCGCCTCATGGCGGAAAGCTTTCCGGCCTCCGCGTCTATCTTTTCCGAGAGCACGCTCAGCTCCTCATTTGCCTTATTCGCGAGCTCATCATAGTTTTCAAGAATGTTTATACGATCGACACGTTTTCCGATCGCATCCTGCAGAGCCTCATAGGTACCGCCGTACTTCTGCTCCATGCGGTGGATCTCATCCAGCCTGTCTGCTGTGAGTCTGTAATCATCGGGATCATACTGCAATGAGGAAAAGTAATCGGCAGTGTCACGGTATAGGGATGAGATCAGATCCTCCGCCGTTTCAAGGCTCTCCGAGATATCCTTCAGACTCTCATCGAAGGCAGCCGCGTCATGCGCCGCCTTTACTGCGCGGCCGAGCTTTTCGGACGCGCTGTCGCGGTCATCACAGAGCTCAGTCATGATCCTGGCAACGAGTTCCGTGAGCTTCGCGCTGTTTTTATATCTGCGGAAAATCTCGGTCAGGTCTTCCTTCTCACCTTTTTTTATGTCGGCTGACCGGAGCTCGTCCAGCTCAAAGCGGAGAAAATCGAGCTCTCTTGCCCGTTCCGCGGCGTTCTGCGTATATTGCGAGGCCTCCTCGCGTTTCCTGTGAAGCTGCCTCACGAGCTCGCCCACCGCTTCCCTCTGCGACTCGACACCGGCATAACGGTCGAGGATCATCAGCTGCCTGCCACGCTTCGTAAGCGACTGGTGCTCATGCTGACCGTGGATATCTATCAGCACCTCCGCCGCTGCTCTTATCTTCGCCGCAGTCACGGTCTCACCGTTTATCCGGTGTATGCTCTTCGTATCGGTGAGCTTGCGCGAGATCACCACGCTGTCAGTATCAATATCGATATCGAGCTCGCGAAGCGCCTCCCGCTGCATATCGTTTTCTATCGAAAAAAGCAGCTCGACGGCAGCGCTGTCACCCGCATTTCCGATGACATCGCCTCTCGTCCTGCTGCCCAGCGCCGCGTTTACCGAATCGATGAGGATGGATTTTCCCGCGCCGGTCTCACCGGTGAGGATGTTCAGTCCCTCACCGAAGTCCACGTCGGCTTCATTGATGATGGCAAAGTTTTTTACGTGAAGATTAACGAGCATACCGTTCTCCGTATCCTGCCGCGGACTTTCCTCTCAGGTCATCTTCTTTTTGAGGATATCGAGAAAGCTCCTGTGGCTTAGCTTCAAAATGCGGGTCACTTCGGGGGATCTGACGATGCTTATCCGGTCGCCCGGGCAAAGCTGCACACAGCTGTCCCCGTCGAAATACGCACAATATTCCAGCGCGACATCCGGATCGACATTCGTATCAGAGATCACGAGCTCTATGCAGTCCTGCGGCGAAAGGATCATGCTTCGGTTGTTCAGCGAATGCGGTGATATGGGCGTGATCAGAAAAAGCTCGGCCGTAGGCTCCGCGATAGGGCCCCCGCAGCTGAGATTATACGCCGTCGAACCGGTAGGCGTGCTGACCAGCATGCCGTCCGCCGTATAATTGTATAAAAAATTATCATTTACGTAAAGGTCAAAATCAATGGTCTTCAGAGATCTGCTGCGCGTCACGGTGATGTCGTTCAGGGCCAGATCCCCGCAGATCGTTTCGCCGTTGCGAATGACACTCCCCTGCAGCATCATCCTTTCCTCAATTACATACCGTCCCGCAATCACGTGCTCCACGACATCCCTCGCGCTATCACGGTCACCCTCAGTGAGATAACCGAGATGGCCGAGATTGATGCCCAAGAGCGGAAGGCCCTTATCGTGCTGATATCTGGCTGTACGCAGCAGAGTGCCGTCGCCGCCGAGCACTATCAGGCATTCGGTTTCCGGCGGTATCGCCGCGTCAAGATCCCGGCAGCGCGCATCCGAAAGGTCGGAAAACTCTCCCGTCACCATACCGCCGTTCTCTTCTATCACGCGCCTTATCGAATCGGTCACGACATGATCCTTATCCTTCAGGCTGTTCAATGCGATAAAAAACCTTTTCACTTCTCTCCTCCGGCATTCAGCTCGGCATGCGCCGCCGTCACAGTCTCCTCCGGCTTTATTTCAGCCGGTATATCCGGCATTTTCTTTGACAGATATAATAAATATTCTATGTTCCCCTCAGGGCCCTTCACAGGCGAATATGTGAGTCCGAGAGGAAAAAGCTTCATTCCCGTAGCGCAGGAAAGGACATTTTCAATGACCTCCCTGTGGATCGCGGCATCTCTTACCACGCCTTTCTTTCCGACCTTTTCGCGTCCGGCCTCGAACTGCGGCTTTATCAGACAGACGATGCACCCTTCCGGTGAAAGGCAGGCTGAGACCGCGGGAAAAATCTTCGAAAGTGATATGAAAGAGACATCGATGGAGGCGAAATCCGGTATCCCGTCGAGCATTGAGGGCTCGAGATACCTCGCGTTCGTTTTTTCCATACAGACGACCCGATCATCGTTCCGGAGCTTCCAGTCGAGCTGTCCATGCCCGACATCCACCGCAAAAACCTTCACAGCGCCGTGCTGTAGCATACAATCGGTGAAGCCTCCCGTGGAAGCACCTATATCCATACAGACGAGCCCGTCAAGTCCGATCCCGAAGGTATCCATGGCCTTTTTGAGCTTCAGGCCGCCGCGGCTGACATAGGGAAGCTTTTCACCGCGCCACTCGATGAAGGCATCCTCCGCAAAGGCAGAACCGGCCTTGTCCTCCTTTTCGCCGTTTACGAAGATCTCACCGGCCATG
>JAZRWL010000230.1:0-3956 GCA_045599685.1 Lachnospiraceae bacterium | reverse complement strand
AGCGTCGTCTTGCCGTGGTCAACATGCGCAATTATCGCTACGTTCCTGACATCTTCTCTCTTCGTTTTCATTTTTTTCTCCGAAATATCTTAATGTTCGAGCCTGCCGCCATTTTTATCTTCCGCTTATATGGCGCGGCTTATTATTCTGAAATAAGGCTCTGTGCCGTCAGGTTTTCTCTCTTCGGTCCTCACGGAAAATTTACACCGTGAGTATTTTCCATGCCGAAAAACAACCGCATATCACTATACCACTATATCAGCTCCGTGGATATAGCGAAGACGGTGCAAAACAAAACTTTTTTAACAAAAGTCGCGCCTGCTTTCGCAGGCGTGACAGAATATATGTGATCTTGCGGCCAGCTCCCGAAAGAGCTCAGCCCTCCGCGGCAAACAGTGCCTCGAATTCCTCCTGATCAATCTTTTCCTTTTGCAGCAGCAGCTCGGCGCAGGAATGGAGCACCTTCATGTTTGCCTGAATGAGTTCCTTCGCTTTTGCGTAGCATTCATCGATGATGCGGCGCTCCTCGCTGTCTATGAGAGTGGAAAGATGCTCGCCGAAGCTCTTTTTCAACATGTCTCTGCCTATGAAGACTTCTTCGTCATCAGCGCAGTTTATCATACCGACTTTTTCCGACATGCCGTACTTCGTCACCATATCGTGAGCGATCTGTGTCGCTTGTTTGATATCGGCTGTCGCTCCGGTCGTCACATCCGAAAAGATCAGCTCCTCCGCGATGCGTCCGCCGAGGGCGACCATGATATGTTCGATCATCTGCGACTTCGTCATGAACATCTCATCCTTCTCGGGCAGCGGCATCGTATACCCGGCAGCGCCTCCGCCTGTCGGAATGATCGATATCGTGTGGACGGGGCCTACGCCGGGCAGCACATGGAAGAGTATCGCGTGACCGGCCTCGTGATATGCCGTGATCTTTTTCTCCTTATCGGAGATGATACGGCTCTTCTTTTCGGCGCCGATACCGACTTTTATGAAGGCCTTTTCCACATCAGTTCTGTTTATGAAGCTCTTATTTTCACGGGCGGCGCCGATAGCGGCCTCATTCATGAGGTTTTCCAGATCGGCTCCGGTAAAGCCCGCCGTCGTACGCGCGACTCTCTCCAGATCCACATCGTCAGCCAGAGGCTTGTCCTTTGAATGGACCTTCAATATTTCCTCGCGCGCGCCCACATCGGGACGCTGTACCGCGATCTTCCTGTCGAATCTGCCGGGTCTCACTATTGCCGGGTCGAGGATATCCGCGCGGTTCGTCGCCGCAAGCACTACTATCCCCTCGTTCACACCGAAACCGTCCATCTCGACCAGGAGCTGATTGAGCGTCTGCTCCCTCTCGTCATGGCCGCCGCCGAGGCCGGAGCCGCGGCGTCTCGCCACCGCGTCGATCTCATCGATGAAAACGATACACGGCTTGTTCTTCTTCGCCTGCTCGAAGAGGTCACGCACTCTCGACGCGCCCACGCCTACGAACATTTCGACGAAATCCGAACCACTGATGCTGAAAAAGGGAACACCGGCTTCACCGGCAATGGCCTTCGCCAGCAGGGTCTTTCCCGTTCCGGGAGGGCCCACAAGCAATATTCCCTTCGGGATACGGGCTCCCAGACGGTTGTATTTTGAAGGATTCTTGAGGAAATCGACCACTTCCTCAAAATCCTCCTTTTCCTCCTTCAGTCCGGCAACCTTTGAAAAGTCTACCTTACTGTTTTTCACCATCGATGCGCGGCTGCGTCCGAAGTCCATCATCTTCGCGTTCGCGGCACCCTGATTGTTGCGCATGGAGGAGGTCATTATGACGATGAGCACCACCACTATGAGCACGATCATCACGATGCTGAAGACGTCCGTCTCCGCCTCCACGCTGCCGACGGTATAATCAGAGAAGCCCTCGGATATCAGATATTCCTCTACCATCGCCGTGTCGGTGACATTAAAACCGTACAGCGTGTCTCCGACCGTATATTCCACCGTGCCCGTCGGCGCGGTCTGCGACTGACGGATCCGCACCTGCACAGCGGTCTTCGCCTCCACCGCCGAGCGGAAGTCATTCATGTTTGAGGCGGCAGCCTGCGCTCCGCGTCCCGCGCTCGTCAGGAAAAAATAAACGAGAAACGCGGCCACGGCAAAAAAGGCTATTCTCACGACAGATGCCAGCTTATTAGGATTTACACCCATATTCAGTCAAACTCCACTTTTCCCACGAAGGGAAGATTCCTGTATTTCTGGTCGTAGTCGAGGCCGTAGCCCACTACGAAATAATCCTCTATCTCAAAGCAGGTATAATCGACCTTCACATCCTTGCGGACTCTGCGGGCGGGCTTGTCGAGCAGCGTGCAGAGCTTCAGGCTCTTCGGCAATCTGTTCATCAGCACCGGAATGAGGTATGAGAGCGTATGACCCGAATCGATGATATCCTCCACGAGCAGCTCATCTCTCCCCTCGATCGGCTGGTCGAGATCCTTGTTCAGTCTGACGACGCCCTTTGACACCGTGCCCTCGTCATAGCTCGAGCAGCTCATGAAATCCATCGTGACAGGCACGGTCAGATACTTTGCCAGCTCACACATGAACATGACACTGCCCTTCAATATGCCTACCAGATGGATGCTTTTCCCCGCGTAATCGCGGTTGACCTGCTCTGCGACCTCCGCGATACGCTTCTCGACAGCTTCACGTTCTATCATTACCTTTACTGCCTCACCCATTTTCCCTCTCCTTTTTAAGTATCCTGTCCGTATTTTATCTCAAGGATCGTAACCGTATTCCCGTCTGTCTTATATGCCTCGCTGATGCGGTAGCCCGGAATCCACATGATGTGGTCCCCGTCCGCAAGAAGCGGCATTTCATCTCTGCGCCGGGCGGGGATGCCCGCATCTATCATATATCGCGCCACGCTCTTTTTCCCGACGCCCTTCAATATGAGATAATCGCCCTCTCGCCGCGTGCGCCAGCTCGCAGACTGCTTGATTTTATCATAATCGAACCATTTCGTATATGCTTTATCCGGATATTTCATCCCCGGCCCGAACGGAAAGATCCGCCTCTCCTCCGCGACGTCCGATATTCCCGCCGCCGCCTCAGTGCGCCTCATTATCACGAGCTCGCCGTGATCCCTTATCCCCTGCAGGCCGTAGGGCAGGTCGGCCCTGCTGCCGGAGGTCTTTCCCGCGAGGTCGTAAAGCGCAGTGAGATGCGCCGCTCCGATATCCTTTTTCGTCGAGATGAGCTCCTCTATGGCAAGCTCCAGTACCCTGGTCGACGTTATCTCCGGCAGTTCCAGAAAACCCTCCGCCGGCAGCGCCCTCTCGTCCGCTCTCGATCTGTCGGCATTTTCGTCATACCATGCCTGCGCCTGACGTTCGATCAGGTCATCCGCCTGAGCGGCAAGCCTTGAAAGCTGCAGAAGGTGCTCCCTCGCGCCTGAGTTTATCTCGCTCTCGACATAGGGGAGGAGCCTGTTGCGGATGCGGTTTCTCGTATAATCCTCAGTCGCGTTGCTCTCATCCGTACGATAGGTCTCGCCGATCTCCCCCAGCCAGGCTTCTATCTCCTGTCTGCCCGTATAGAGCAGCGGACGGATGATATTGCCGTTTTTTGCCGGGATACCGCGCAGCCCGCGCAGTCCGGTGCCGCGGAAGATATTGAGCAGTATCGTCTCGCAATCATCGTCTCTGTGATGCGCCACCGCGATGAGCCCGTCCCCGGCGGTCTCGCGCAGAGCCTCGTATCTGGCGCGCCTGCCGGCTTCCTCCGGGGAAAGTCCCTCCGCGGCCGCGAGCGCCTTCACATCCACGCGCTTTACAGTAAGCGGCACACCGAGCCTTTCGCATAGCTTTCTCACGAAGTCCTCGTCGGCGTCTGCCGCTTCACCGCGCAGCATATGGTTCAGATGCAGAGCGGAAAGCTCCAGCCCGTACTTCTCCCGGAGCCTCGATAAA
>JAZRWL010000229.1:0-6391 GCA_045599685.1 Lachnospiraceae bacterium | reverse complement strand
GCGGTGCTCTGCACCAGCAGAATTACCAGAATGAAGATCCCGAAATACACGAAAATATAGCCCTTTTTCTGCCATATGACGCTAAGATATCCCTTAAATACTGTCATATCGCTCCCTCCTTACCATAATGAATGAAAGTGCCATAATTATCGCGGCTTCCGCGCCGGGGATGCCTATGTCTCTTGCCAGACGGGAGGGATCCTCGTAAATATTGATGCAATAGAATGCGTCGGAGATCAGCGCGGCGGGATTTATCAGGTTTACAAGCGGCGCCGCCCTGTCCACGGCATGCTTTACGGTGGTTGACATCAGCCCCGCAAGGAAGCTTCCGATCATCGAGATGGCGAGGATGATAGCGACCTTCAGACCTTCTCCTGCTTTTCCGAGGCTGCCGATGAAAATACCGAGCGAGACGCCGATCAGGACACCGAAGAGGATCACGAGCAGCATGGCGCCGAAATGGCCTCCGAAGGACAGACCGAGCACTACAAGATAGAGCAGCAGGATCAGTACATTAAGGAAATGTATGCCGTAGGAGGTAATGAACTCGGAGATTATCAGGCGGAGCTTTCCCGTGGAGGCCGCGCATTTGCGTGCGGCCAGAGGCGTGATATTGGCCTGCAGGGACATCGCGGCGCCGAGGCCGATGAAGGCGCCGTAGAGGCAGGCCATGGCGATCAGCGAATAGAAGAATTGATTGTTGCTGTTCGTCGTTTCTCCGCCCAGAGACACTTCGCTCACCGCCTCGGTATTATCACGCATCTCGGCGATGGCAGCCTCCAGACCGCCGGGGGCTTTGTCATATATCTGCTGCATCGTATAACGGGAACTCAAAAAGCTTTCCAGCACGGATTGCAGGATGCTCTCCGCTACCCCCGCTGAGGAGACGGTAAGTGCGGGCTCGGTGTCTGCAATGAAATATCCGGATATCTTCGCCTCGTGCAGTGCGTCTTCGGCTTCCTCCGCCGTCATCTCCGTGATGCTCAGAAGCTCAGGCGAGGCGGCCTTCAGCTCGTCCAGATAGATGAGAAAATCCTCTGCGTCTCCGTTTATTACGATCGCGGCATCCACTGTTTCAAAATCGGCGCTGGTCAGGTTGCCGAAGCTCACATAAAAAAGCGTGCCGAGGATCAGCGGGAATACGAAGGGCCAGAAGACCATCGAAAAATCCCGCAGCTTGTGAAGCAGGCTGTATTTCAGCAGGTGTTTCATATTACCTCCTTCAGTCTCTCAGCTCGGTGCCGGTGATCTCGAGGAAAACATCGTTCAGGGTCGGCTCGTGCGTCGATACTCTGCCGAACAGGATGTTCTCTTCATGCAGGAAGGAAAGCAGGCGGATGAGGTTTTGCGAAGCAGTGCCGAAGGAGACCTTCAGTGTCTGATTATCATATTTTACTGACAGGGTGTGCGGCAGGGCCGAGATCTTTGAAAGCATGTTTTCATCCAGCTCTATGGCCTCTACGGTGACTGTTTCGCCCGTCTTTATCATCTGCTTCAGCTCATCGGCGGTGCCGCAGGCAATAACGCGCCCGTGGTCGAGGATGGAAAGTCTCGTGCAGAGCTGTTCGACCTCCTCCATATAGTGCGAGGTGTAGATAATGGTGCTGCCGGCGCGGTTCAGCTCCTTTATTCCCTCCAGTATGCGGTTGCGGCTCTGCGGGTCTACCGCGACGGTCGGCTCGTCCAGAATGATGAGACGGGGCTTGTGCGCGATGCCGCAGGCAATATTCAGGCGGCGCAGCAGGCCGCCGGAGAGCTTTTGGGGACGCTTTTTGCGATATTCGCAGAGATCGGTGAATTCCAGCGCCTCCTCCACGAGTTTCTTTCGCGTCATGCGGTCCTTTACGTAGAGTCCGCAGAAATAGTCGATATTCTCATATACGGTCAGCTCGTCGAATACTGCGACATTCTGCAGTACCAGACCCGTCTGCTGCTTTATATCATATGAGGTGGGCTTCATTTCCTTCCCGAAGATCCTGACGGAGCCGCGGTCATATTTCAGAAGGGCCAGCATGCAGCCTATCGCGGTGGATTTGCCTGAGCCGTTCGGCCCCAGCAGTCCGTAGATTTCTCCCTCCTCGATATTCAGGTCAAGGTGATCCAGCGCGAGGACATCGCCGTAGCGTTTTACGAGATTTTCTATCTGTACGATCATATTATTGCCTCCGTCTCCGGTTTTTCATACTTGCATGATAAGCTTCTTCAAAAGCGTCATCCAGTGAGCTTCGGCACAAAATCGTCATGACAAATGTCATTTTGTTTTGGTATAATCCGATCATGGAGTATTTGACAGGTGCAGTATTATATATTTTATACGGATTGTTCGGCCTGCTTTCGGGGACCGTGAGCGCGCAGGAGATCCTCGCTTTTCTCGGGGCGATAATACTGTCCTGCCTCGTGTCGGTGCTTACGCGCCGGTGGGCTGCTGCGGCGCCCGTGATCATTTATGCGGCGTGTTTTCTTTTCCTTCCGTCTTTCCTCGGCTTTTTCCCGCTCTGTGTGTTCGTGTCGGTGGACCGCAGGCTGTATCATGCGGCGGCTCTGACGCCTGTCTTTTATATCGCGGCTGCGTTCATCCACGAGGCCGCCTTTATTACGGCAGCGAAGGAGCTCACAGTAGCAGCGACGGCAGCGGTGCTTTCCCTTACGCTCGTGCGTCTGAACGAGCTCAGACTGACGAAGGAATCGAGCTCCGACAGCAGCCGTGAGAGCGAGCTCCTGCTTCGTGACAAGAACCGCGCTCTGATGGAAAAGCAGGAATATGAGATTCACAATGCGACTCTCAGAGAGAGGAACCGCATAGCACGCGAGATACATGACAATGTGGGACATATGCTTTCACGTTCCATACTGTTAGTCGGAGCGCTGAAGACGCTGAACCGCGATGAGGGCCTGAAGGAGCTTTTTTCCGAGCTGGACGGCTCTCTGAATACCGCTATGGACAATATCCGCGAAAGCGTCCATGACCTTCATGACGAGTCCATAGACCTGCAGGCGGCGGTAAGGGGACTTCTCGAGGTATATACCTTCTGCGGAACAGAGCTCATATATGATTGCGGCTACGAGCTGCCGCGCGAGGTAAAATACAGCTTCCTCGCTATTATCAAGGAGGCGCTCGCCAATACCGCGAGACACAGTGACGCTTCGCTCATACAGATCACGATCCGTGAGCACCCGGCTCTTTATCAGCTGAGGATCGAGGACAACGGTCATAGTGCGGAAAAGAAAAGCGCAGCTAAACCGGGCTCGGACGGTATCGGGCTTTCGAATATGCGTGAGAGGGTCGGACTCATCGGCGGGACGATCAATATCAAGACTGACGACGGCTTCCGTATTTTTATCACGGTCCCGAAGAAAGAGACCGGTGCTGAAAAGGAGAACTGACATATGCGGATAATAATCGCGGATGACGACAGGCTGGTAACGGCGGCGCTGAAGACCATACTGGAGGTCAATGAGGACATAGAGGTGGCGGCGACCTGCTGCGACGGCGGCGAGGCGGTCAGCCTTTTCGGAGAGCTTCGTCCCGATGTGCTGCTGACTGACATCCGGATGAAAAAGGTGAGCGGTCTGGAGGCCTCGGAGCTGATCCTGAAGGAACACCCGGACGCGAGGATCCTGCTGCTCACGACCTTTCTGGATGACGAATATATCGTCCGCGCCCTGAAGCTCGGAGTGAAGGGATATCTGATAAAGCAGGATTATGAAAGCATTCTGCCTGCTCTTCGCGCGGTATATTCCGGTCAGGTGGTCTTCGGCAAGGAGATAGTGGAAAAGCTCCCTGACCTGCTGCAAAAGGGCAGCAGCTTTGACTGCGCCGCCTCCGGTCTAACCGAGCGTGAGGGACAGGTGCTCCGGCTGATCGCGGAGGGTATGAGCAATAAGGAGATCGCGGGAGAGCTGTTTTTGGGTGAGGGGACAGTACGCAATCTCGTGAGCGGGATACTGGAAAAGCTGGCGCTCCGTGACCGTACGCAGCTCGCGGTATACTATTATAAAAACCTTCCCTCAGGCGCAAAATGAGTCCGGAAGACGTCATGCAGAAATTGTCTTGACACCGAACGGACCTGAATACTATATTAATACAGATTCCGGCTTTATCGTACCGGAGGTAAAGTAAAGGAGAAGAACGGAAAATGAAGAATATCTGTGTTTTATTCGGAGGAAAATCAAGCGAATTCGAGGTCTCATGCAATTCCGCATATACGATCATAAGCAATATACCTCGTGATAAATATAATATCATCCCGGTCGGCATCACAAAGGACGGTGACTGGTTCCTGTTCGAGGATGATCCGGCACTTCTTCCCGGAGCGAAATGGCTTTCTTCCGAGAAAAAGGCTCCCGCTGCCTTTGTGACGGCGGCAGGATATCAGGGGCTGTCGGTCTTCAGAGAAAACGGTATCGAGAGTATCTCTGTGGACGCGGTATTCCCGGTGCTGCACGGCAAGAACGGCGAGGACGGCACGGTACAGGGACTCCTCGACATGCTGGATATACCTTATGTCGGAAGCGGTCTGCTTGCGTCCGCCATGTCGATGGACAAATCCTATACGAAGCTCGCGGTAGAGATGCTGGGGATCAGGCAGGCAGCATATGTGCTGCTCACTGCCAGGGATACTGATGCCGAGATGCTGCATAAGCTGGATGAGGCAGAGAAAAGGCTCGGGTATCCCATGTTCGTGAAGCCCTGCAGAGCAGGCTCCTCCTGCGGTGTATCGAAGGCGAAGGACAGGAACGGGCTCGAGGCTTCAGTCGCCGAGGCGCTTCGTTTCGACAGCAGGGTGCTGATCGAGGAGGCCATTACGGGCAGAGAACTGGAATGCGCGGTGCTCGATTCTGATACGCTGGTCGCGTCCGGTGTGGGCGAGATCATCGTCACCGCGGAGTTTTATACCTATGATGCGAAGTACGCAGACGATACCTCGCGTACCGAGACAGACCCCGAGCTGCCTGAGGGCGTGGCGGAGCGCATTCAGGATGCCGCGCGCCGTATTTTCCGTGTGCTGGATTGCTGCGGGCTTTCACGTGTCGATTTCTTCCTGGAGGACGGTACGAATGAGGTCGTATTCAATGAGATCAATACCATGCCGGGCTTTACGAATATCAGCATGTATCCCATGCTCATGGGAAAGGCCGGTTATCCGCTGCCCCTGCTTCTGGAAAAGCTGATAGAAGCCGCATTCGCAAAATAAAACGGACCGAAAGCCGATTATACGGCGGTTCCTTTCCCGGCTGAGGCGCCGGAGGGGAACCGCTTTTTATATGATTTCGATATACTACCCTTCTGCAAACATTTGTTTGGGGCAAAACTTGATTTTACAGCCGTATTCGGGTATAATAAATCGATTATTTACAGACTATCTGCCCGCGTTTTCCGGGCTTTTATTAAGGCGGCATACACCCTGTTCGGGGCTGTGCCGTTCCCTACGGAGGAAAAAACTTGTCACAGACGAAAAGCAACAGCAAAAAAAAGACCTCTGCCAAAACAGCCTCTTCGAGGTCTTCTTCGGGCAGCAGCAGGACAAAGGCCACGGGCTCCGGAAGGGGCTCGGGCACGGCGTCAAAAGCCGCGAAAAAGAGAGATACCGGCGAGGGCATCCGCAGAGAAATATGGGTATTTATATTTTTTGCTGTGGCTGTGATACTTTTCCTCGGCGCCGTGGACGGAGCCGGAAGCCTCGGCAGGTCGCTGTATCTTTTGGAACACGGGCTGTTCGGCACGCTTTCGTATGTGTTCCCCTTCCTTTTCCTCGGCGCGGCGGTTTATCTGATGTATTTTACAAAAAAATACGGCGCAGTCGCGATGTTTATCACACTTGCCGCCCTGCTCGCGTTCATTCTCATATGCGGGATATTCGAGTTTTTTAACGGCAAGGGCCAGACCGGAACTTATACTCTCGCCGAATATTACGAGCTCGGCACTCAGAAGCTGAACGGCGGGCTGGTGGGAGGCATGGTCTTCGAGCTCCTCTATCCCGTGCTCGGGCTCGTGGGCTCATATGCGGTCCTTGTGATCCTGGTGCTCGTGTGCATCATTTTCATTACCGGAAAATCCATTATTGCTCCCATAAAAAACGGCGGTAAACGCATATATGAAAGTACCCGTACCGGCATGGAGCATTACCGCGAGGACAGGCAGGCACGGAATGAACTGCGCGAAAAGCGTCTGGCGGAGCGTGAGGCCTACAGGCAGCTTGCCCGTGAGAGGGCGCTGGAGGATGACCGCCTCGCGAATGTCGCCCGCGGCGTGTCCTTAGAGGGTACGGATCTTTCTGCAAAGACAGAGCCGCAGAACGTACCGTCGCCGGTGAAAAAAGCAAAAAAGACAGGATATGTCGAGAATATTTCCGAAGAGAAGACTCTTACCATAGAAGAGGCTCTGGACGCG
>JAZRWL010000228.1:0-4099 GCA_045599685.1 Lachnospiraceae bacterium | reverse complement strand
CTGCAGTATCTTCGCGCCCTTCGGCATCAGCAGAGGAAGGCCCTGACCGATGACATCGACGGTCGTGAAGAGCTGCATCTCGCGGCCGAGTCTGTTGTGGTCGCGGAGCTTGATATCTTCGAGATGCTTCAGATAGACCTCGAGATCATCCTTCTTCGTATAAGCGGTGCCGTAGATCCTCTGCAGCATCGCGTTTTTCTCACTGCCTCTCCAATAAGCGCCGGAGGAGGAAATAAGCTTGTATGCCTTTACCTGTCCGGTAGTCATAAGATGAGGGCCCGCGCAGAGATCAACGAAGCCGCCCTGATCATAGAAGGAAAGCTCCGCGTCCTCGGGCAGATCCTCGATGAGCTCTACCTTGTATGGTTCACCCTTCTCCTGCATGAACTTTATCGCCTCTGCTCTCGGCAGAGTGAAGCGTGTGATAGGCGTATTGGCCTTGATGATCTTTTTCATCTCAGCCTCGATCTTATCCAGATCCTCCTTTGAGAACGGAGGTCTGTCAAAGTCATAATAAAAGCCGGTGTCGATGGCGGGACCGATGGCGCACTTCGCCTCGGGGAAAAGCCTCTTTACGGCCTCGGCCATGATATGCGTCGCCGTATGCCTGTAGGCCCATTTCCCCTCGTCGGAATCAAATGTGAGTATCTCGAGCGCAGCGTCGCTGTCTATGATAGTTCGAAGATCCTTTGTCTCGCCGTTGATCTTTGCCACGCAGGCAACTCTTGCGAGACCCTCACTCAGGTCCTTCGCGATCTCATAGGCACTCATCGGTGATCCGTATTCTTTTACGGAACCATCCTTCAATGTGATCTTCATAATTTTTCTCCTCATTATAACTTTTGCCTTTTCGGCAATAATTAGTATACTAAGCTTCGGGATATAAAAAATCCCCCGCAGATGATCATAAAGAAGATCCGTGAGGGACGAGTAACGATTTACCCGCGGTTCCACCCTTATTGCCTAATGGCCGCTCATTCTGTGACTGTAACGGAGTCGCCGGGCCGGATTGGGGCCGCTCGGAGGTGGTCTTCACCGGAAGCATATGGCGGTTTCTCAGCCTGCGCACCGCTCTCTGTACACTGTTTTTCCGGTTACTCTTCTCGTCAACACTTTATGCCGCTGTATGCGGCGCGGGGACTGCGGACGGGGGACATTCCCGCTACACTTTTTCCGCCTGATTTGTTATAATCCCCTTGATGCCGGTGATGGGACTTGAACCCATACGATGTTGCCACCAACAGATTTTGAGTCTGCCTCGTCTGCCAATTCCGACACACCGGCTTGATAAAAGATGATATCATAACGCTCATGCGAATTCAAGCATTAGTTCTCGCGTCTGCGTTTTTCAGGAGAATATTATGCCCGAAAAAATAATACTGGTCGACGGTCACAGCATTATAAACAGAGCTTTTTACGGGGTCCCTCCGCTTACGAATTCACGCGGGATCCCCACGAACGGCGTATACGGTTTCATGAATATCCTATACAAGTATCTGGATGAGCATAAGCCGCAGTACCTGCTCGTGGCCTTTGACAGACACGAGCCCACCTTCCGCCACGAGATGTACGCGGAATACAAGGGTACGCGCAAACCCATGCCAGATGATCTTCACAGGCAGATACCGATATTGAAGGAGCTTATAAGGCTCTCGGGCATTCTTACTGTCGAGCTGCCGGGCTATGAAGCCGACGACATACTCGGTACCGCCTCACGCATGGCCGCGGAGCGCGGACTCGATGCCATCATAGTCTCGGGTGACCGGGATATGACCCAGCTCGTAAACGAAAATGTCACTCTTTTCATCCCGAAGACGAAGGGGGGATATACCGAGACGGAGGTATATACTCCTTCTGAGGTGATGTCAAAATTCGGCGTCACACCGCACGAGCTCATAGAAGTGAAGGCTCTGCAGGGTGACAGCTCAGACAATATTCCCGGCGTCCCCGGTATAGGCGAAAAGACCGCTCTTTCGCTGATAGCGAAGTATCACGATCTCGATTCACTGAAAAATGATCTGGACAATATCACCCCTCCGAAAGCGAAGAAAGCTCTGACGGAGCATTTTGATATGGCAGTGATGAGCCGGAAGCTCGCCGAGATCTGCCTTACAGCCCCCCTCGAGCTCGACCTTGACGCGGCGAGAGTCGGCAATATATACACGCACGAGGCTTATGCTTATATGGGCGAGCTCGAGCTCAAAAAGCTCATGAGCCGCTTCGGGGATATGACCGTTCTCTCTCCCGCAGCGCACGTACCGAAAGCAGAGCTGATCACTGTCGACGAATTCACGGATCCCGGACATACTGACGCTATTCTGAAAGACATCTCCTCGGCTCCAGTGCTCTTTCTGAGTGTATCGGACCAAGACGAACGTCCCGGACTCATCATCTGCACGGATGAAAGCAGGATCTATCTCATTAAGAACTGTTTCATGACTGACGGAGGCTGTCTGAGTGCTGCCCTCGCCTGCGTGAACAGACGAAAAGCAGAGGACAAGGCTACAGTGACGGCTGATCTCCAGTCACTGCTGCGGGCTTTTGAGCTCGATCAGAAGCTTAAAATCTTTGATCTTACGATTGCAGCCTATCTGATCGATCCGAACAGAGGCTCGTATCAGTATGACGATATTTCACGCGACTATCTGGGCGAGATTCTGCCTCCGAAAAAGGATCTCTCACAGACCCCTGACGAGCTTTACAAGGCTGAGTGCGCCGTGCTGTACCGGGCTTATCCGGTATTGAAGCGCCTGCTCGCGGAAAAAGAACTGCAAAAACTCCACGATGAACTCGAAATACCGCTCTCCTTCAGCCTGCACCGCATGGAAACAGCCGGAATAAGGGTGGATATAAACATCCTCGATGAAATCGCGAAAAAACTGAACACATCATTTTCCGTAATCAAAAATGAGATTTATGAGCTCGCGGGCATGAGCTTCAATATCAATTCACCGAAGCAGCTCGGAGAGGTATTATTTGAAAACATAGGCCTCCCCGCCGGTAAGAAAACAAAGACCGGCTGGTCCACCTCCGCCGACGTGTTAGAAAAGCTGAAGACCGCTCACCCGATCATCCCGAAGATCCTTACCTACAGGCAGCTCACGAAATTATACAGCACCTATGCCGTAGGACTCAGGACCTGCATTTCGGAGGACGGCAGGATACACGGACATTTCAATCAGACGATAGCTGCTACTGGCCGTATCAGCAGCACCGACCCTAATCTCCAGAACATCCCGGTCCGTATGGAGCTCGGAAAAGAAATCCGCAGAGCCTTTATCCCTGCGGACGGCTGCATCTTCATCGATGCCGATTACTCGCAGATAGAGCTCCGTGTCCTTGCTCATATGTCCGGTGACAAAAAGCTCATCAACGCGTACAACAGCGACTCCGAAATACACCGCATCACCGCGTCCGAAGTCTTTCATGTAGCACCTGAAGATGTGACCGGCGAAATGCGCCGAAACGCGAAAGCGGTCAATTTCGGCATCGTTTACGGCATCAGCGCCTTCGGCCTGAGTGAAGGACTATCCATCAGCCGCAAGGAGGCGAACGATTATATCGAAAGATATTTCGACACCTATCCCCGTGTAAAGGAATTTCTTGACGAGCAGGTGAAAAAAGCAAAGGATCAGGGGTTCGTCCGTACTGCATTCGGCAGGATCAGACCCATTCCGGAAATGAAATCAGGGAATTTTAACCTTCGCAGCTTCGGCGAGCGCGTCGCGATGAATTCTCCCATCCAGGGCACATCAGCTGATATAATAAAGCTCGCTATGATCAATGTCGAAAAGGCGCTCATATCGGAGGGGCTCCGCTCCAGGATTATACTGCAGATACATGACGAGCTCCTGCTCGAGGTTCCGGACGAGGAAGCGGACCGTGTAAGGGAGCTCCTGAAAAATGAAATGGAACAGGCAGTCACATTCAGCGTGCCGCTCATAGCCGAGGTCAATTCGGGAATGAGCTGGTTCGAAACAAAATAAAGAATATGAGGAACATGATATGAAGTATGAAAACAAATATGTAATAGGCGTCACCGGCGGAGTCGGCACGGGAAAATCCACTATCTCCGGATATATCGGAGGCCGCTTCAACG
>JAZRWL010000227.1:0-2154 GCA_045599685.1 Lachnospiraceae bacterium | reverse complement strand
AAACGTGCGCCGCCGGGCGCTCAACGCGAAAAGCCCGGGGAACTCGTCCCCGGGCTCATACCGAATCGGCGCAGACCTACGCAAAGGATACCGTCCGGAAAGCCTGCACGAATGCAGATCACTCAATCTTCATTATACGGTGAAGCCTCCTCCATCGCGGCATAGTCCCCGAAAAAGAAACCGGATATGTCCCCGTCCTCATCAAGCGCCTCCAGCAGGCGGGCAAGCTCCGCGGACAGCGCTTCCGCGCCCTCCGCATCCAGATGCTCCTCGTCCGTGTATGAGCTCTCATCATCTAATATGTCATACCGCGAGCTCAGAAGATTGAGATCGAAAAATGCCGTTTCCTTTTCTTCGGCTATACCTGCGAGCTCCTCATGGAGCTCTTCGAGACCGATATGGCTCCAGTTGAAGGCGTCGGATACAGGCATCACGGCGAGCACCGGTTCGGCCCCGGCCTCGCGGCAGAGGTCTATGAGCGCCGAAAGAGCATCGATATTTTCCTGCAAAAATCCCGTATCCAGCTGCGTTTTCTTATGCCTCGACGCTGCCTGCTTTCCGGTCAGAGCCACGCTCTTCCCCTCAAAGCGCAGCTGTCCCTTCGCTTCCTCATCGACAAAATCGGTATTGCCGCCCTTCAGTCTCGTCAGGATATATTCCGCGCCGCGGTGCATCAGCTCGTAATATACGGTCACCGCCTCGGAGGGTGTCACCTCGCCGAAAAGATATCTGACCCGGTCTCCGATCCCCGAAAGTCTCGGAAGGATGAGATAATCGCCCTGGCCGAGATCATCGCCATCCTCGCGTATGAGCGTATCGAGAGCGACGCCGATGACGACTCGCTTCACCGGATTGCGCGAAAGCTCGTGTGAAAGCAGCAGTCTGCTGCCTCCGAGGGTCTGCCAGGTGCCCGACAGATCATAGGAAAAGCTCCCGAGCGCGGCATCGATGACGACGCAGTCTATACCGTAGGCCATCTGCGAGCCGCCGCAGAAGATCAGATCTATTTTGCCTGCCAGCTCATCACGAGCGGAAAGATCGCTCTCCACACAGTATTCAGAGTGAAGATACAGCTCCGTCACCGGCACTGACAGGATCGCCACACAGAGGATGAAGATCAGCAGGGTCTTTATGAGGCGTTTAAAATCCTGCATAAGCGAAGCCTCCTTCCGCAAGCTCCTCCGGTATGCCGAGCGCTATGAATAGTACGAAAACAAGCGCCGTGAGCGCTATACGCAGCCCCATGGGCAGCTTTTCGACGAGTGGCCGCAGCGGCCTCTTCCCCTGTATCAGCTCCGCGACAAAAAAGACAAATACGAGCAGCAGCGTGAGCTTTGCCAGTCCGCCCGGGAAAAGCGCGTCGGAGCTGTGAGGGAGTCCTCCCGAAAGCGCCCTTTTCCACATACCGAAGCCGTCGCCGAGCGTGCCGAGCTCGGGCAGGATCTTGATGAAGGCCACGACGAAAAAGGTCCTTATCACCTGAAAGCTCCTGTACCACAGCGAGCCGGTGTTTATTCTCAGCTTTCTGTTTATACCCGTGTACACGGGCTCCAGCCAGATCGACAGTATTATGACCGCGCCGTTTATCAGGCCCCAGGTCATATACCCGGCAGTATTTCCGTGCCAGATCCCGGTCGCGCCCCAGGTCACGATCAGGGCTACCGCCGCCATGATATTCTTCGACGCGGAAGCATGGCCGCGTTTTTTGAAAAAGCCGCCGATACGCTGATTCCAGCCCGATACCGCTACGGGGTAATAGATGTACTTTTTGAACCACTCTCCGAGCGTCATATGCCATCTGCGCCAGTATTCCGCCACCGAATGTGAAAAATACGGCCTGTCAAAATTCTCCGGCAGCGTGACGCCGAGCATCTCGCAGTATCCGCACATGATATCCATGTATCCGGAAAAATCCGCGTAGATCCATACACTGTACATGAAGATGCCGAGGAGCACTGTAAAGCCGGGCAACTCCCCGTATCCCTTCATTACGGTATCCACATAGGTCCACAGGCTGTCGGCCAGCCAGACCTTTTTGATATATCCGATGAGAAGGCGTCGGAAGCCCCCCACGAAACGGTCGTAATCAAATGCGTTCGGTGCGTAGAGCGTCTTGCTGAGCTGCCCGAAGCTGCTGATGGGGCCCTGGATGAT
>JAZRWL010000226.1:0-8958 GCA_045599685.1 Lachnospiraceae bacterium | reverse complement strand
AAGGCGATGGAGCTTTACCGCTGGACCTACGGACTGTGTATGCTTTTCTGCGAGCTCATCTTTTTACTGATCGTCCTGGTCCTTTTCAAAAAATACTTCTCCCCTGAGAATGTCGACCGGCTGGACTCTGAATACTGGCACCATCTCTGGATCATTCCGCTGTTTTTCTATCTGTTGTGGATCTTCATCTATTACATGTCGGACGGCAGTTCTCTGGAAAAGGCGATCCATCCGCAGTATTGCCTGTTTATGCTTTTTTCCATCTGCTGCCAGCTGTATATCTACTCCTGTCTCGTCAGAATGGTCGAAAAATATCTAAACTATTCCAAAGTCCAGGAAGACCTGTTCGCCACGAAGATCCAATCGCTTCAGTATGAAAATATCACACAGCATATCGAAAAAACACGGGAGCTGAGACATGATATCCGGCACCATCTGGTCATCGTTTCCGATTATCTTGATCAGGGAGAATATGACAAGTTAAAAAAATATGTCGATGAGCATCTGAACGCTTCGCAGCTCCCGCGCGGGATCAAATACTGTTCGAACCATATTTTAAATATCCTACTGGTTTATTATGCCGATCAATGCGCGAATAAAAATATCTCCTTTCATGTCTCCGTCGATCTTCCCGAAAGCTTCGGGCTCAGCGAGACAGATACGACGATCCTTTTTGGAAATCTCCTGGAAAACGCCGTTGAAGCATGCATGAGGACCGATCCTCATGCAAAGGAAAGGGAAATTATAGTGACCGGCGGATATGTACAGCGTCAGTCACTTTTTCTGATCAGGAATACTTTCCCCGAGGGCTTCCAACTCCCGGACGGCAACCGTTTCATTTCCAGCAAACGAAATGAACCCGGAATCGGCACCGAATCCTGTAAAAAGGTGATCGAAAGGTATGGCGGCATGATCGAATGGTCTCAGGACCGTTATGTGGAAGTGAAATTCGTAATCCCGGACGGAAATCCGGAGCCTTCGTCGCTCTGATCCTCCGGGGCAAAAAGCAAACCGGTTGTTTTTAGCTAACAACCGGTCCTTTTTATGCTTATTGTTTTATGACCGTTTCGCAGGCAACGAGGGAAAATACCATCAAAACAGCAATTGCGATCGTAATGATCTTTTCATTTTATTGTCTCCCTATCGTAACTATCGTGCATCGTCCTTTTCCCGTCCGTCGTGATCAATAGAGAATATACGGGCATTTTTCTATGTGGATGAGATTTCTCTTTTTCAGTCAGTACGTGCCGACGCCCATAACATCTGAGCTGTTACAGGCGTCGGCAATACGCAAATTACTTTTCTCTTCGATATCTGCTGCTGTACGCGGTATCACTTAATCCTTCTTTTCCCTGTTTTCGTTGAAAAAGAGCTTCCATGCCGCGACCACCGCGAGTCCGGACACGAACAGCAGGATCATCCAGAGGATCATGTGATTCTCATCTCCGGTCTTGGGAGCATTTTTTTGAGGCGTTGTCTTGTCCGGCTTATTTCCTCCTTTCGGATTTTTGTTTTCTTCCGTCGTTTCGTCTTCCGCCGGTTTTCTGCTCTCTTCCGATGTCCCGCTCTCCGTCATCTCGCTGCTTTCTTCCGATGACTCACTCTCGACCGGGCTGCTGCTCTCTTCCTGTGACTTGCTCTCGACCGGGCTGCTGCTCTCTTCCTGTGACTCGCTCTCAGCCGGGCTGCTGCTCTCTTCCTGTGACTCGCTCTCAGCCGGGCTGCTGCTCTCTTCCTGTGACCTGCTCTCTTCCGGTGACTCGCTCTCAGCCGGGCTGCTGCTTTCTTCCGGTGACTCGCTCTCCTCAGGCTCTTCAGTATAAGTATCCGTGATCTCGACAATGGCTGTCTCACCTTCGCTTACCGTCACCTTGCCGTCTTTCACGCTGTAATCGACGGTAACGCTGTAGCCCTCGATCTTCTCATTTGCTTCCTTTACGGAATATTGTCCGACGGGAAGATTTTCAAGCGTCTTTGAATAGCTGCCGTCCGTATTCTTTATATCTGCAAGGCTGTACGTACCGACAGTCACTCCGGTGTCCTCATTCTTTACCGTGAAGCTGATTTCTTTCAGATCTTCCTCCGTCACCGGACCGTTCACTGTCTTTGTAAAGGTCAGACTGCCGCGATCGGGAGCCTTGTATTTTCTTGTATGCACAGTATTTCCGACGGTATTGGTCACGTCGGTATCTACCGGGACATTAGAAAAATCCGTTACTAGAATGACACTTCGCACTTTACTGCCGTCTATCGTTTGATTATTCACCATATATACTGTATGTACTGTCTCATCATACTCGACATCTATAGCCGAATCACCGTAAGTCCTGACAAAACGCACATTTTCATTAAGTTCATCCTTCAGATTGATCGTTCCGGTAGCATGTTCTTCGTCCAGGACAAAGGTGATCGTATATGTTACGATCTGATCCTCCGGCAGATCGGTGACTTCGGTTTTATCAACAGATTTTCTGGCGATAGACGCGCTGTATCCGCCGCCGGGCCTCAGCTGATAACGGTCGACCAAGGTTTCTGTAACACCTTCAGCCGTGTCGAAAGTCAGCGATGCATTATTGTTGATTTTCAGCGTTGTCCCTGCCTCGATAGTCACTGAGTATACGATCCTCGGACTTTGGTCAGGGCTGAGCGAAGAAAATATATATTCCAGATGCGTCCCTTTTGAATTGTCGGTATACTCCGCGCCGTTCAGATCAGCTACATGCGCATCGTGGTTGTAGGTGACGCCGTCAAATTCCGGAATATCGTCGATCACAGTCACATTGGTCATATTCCGTCCCGGATGCTCCGGATCCGAATCGTTGACAAAAATGGTAAAGGTAACGATTCTGTCTTCTGAAGGTTTGTATATTCCGATTTCCGTCGCATCATCTCCTTCTCCGGTCGATGTATCATATCCGCCGAACTCAACAATGTCACCATCATATGCGCTTTTATTGATCGGCTTTCTCTGTCCTCCCTGACCCGAGTTCTGTCCGGCGATCGTAATGCTCTTCGATGCCTCTCCGGCATATACTGTGGCTGTGACCGCCGACGCACTTTCATTTACGGCTGTCGCATTGATACTGAAACTGCCGGTCAAACCATTCGGCGCATTCTCATTAAAAATCAGATGATATGTCCCGTCCTGCTGCAGCTCGCATGCCTTAAAATGCAGCGGATCCGCCTGAAAATCGACCCGTTTCAGATTGTCCGGTACGCGCACGACAAGATAATCGTCTTCGTTGACCTTTTTATAATCCATCTGATACCTGACTGTGAAACTGGTATATTGCCCGTGAGATACAATCTCATTTTCCGTAGAGATCGAACAATGGACAAAAGCGCCGGCATCTGCGCCGTTAGTCGGGTCGGCCATCACATAATTGCCGGGACTGAAAACTCCGAGCAGCAATGCCATTATCAAAAAGCCGACAACAGCCTTTTTCATTTTTCTGAATCTTTTCATCATAAACCTCCTTGATAAAAAACTTCTGCGATAAACGCTCCGTCTCGTCCCCCGGTTCTCCGCCTGTCGAAAGACCTCTGTGCTTCTTTCCCGGACTTTTCGGGCTGCCGTAACATCTCCGCAGGCAAAAGGCTTCCATCTGAAAACGATAAATGTGAGCGATTTATCCCTGTCATTTTTTCATCATATAGATCATTTACGTACATGAACACCGGTCTTACCCGAAGCGTGCTTTTCTTACCCGATTTGCGGAAGCGGCTTTTGGGTCAGCGCATGGGATTTCTCCTCAGTACAGACAGCACATTTCTTGCAATATGCGCTGTCTGATGATAGATTAGACACAGCGGTGCAGCATCTGAGCAATACCGCAGCTATATTTTTCGGAGGAAAACATGCTGAACATAAACGCAAAACGAATGATAGCGCGCATCAATGCGCTCGGATGCCTCGGCATCGACGCAGAAGGACATCGTACACGCACCACCGCCACAGATGAGGACAAGGCCGGACGCGACCTCGTGACCGGTTGGATGCGCGACGCCGGTCTGCGCGTCGAAATCGACCGCTTCGGCAATATCTACGGTATCTGGGAGACCGAAGCGAACAAAAACGAAAAACCTTTTATCATGGGCTCGCATATCGATACGGTAAAGGACGCCGGCCAGTATGACGGCTGTCTCGGCGTGATAGCGGGGCTGGAGGTCGTGGAAACAATGAAGGAATCCGGCCTTGAGACAAAGCGTCCCGTGGGCGTCTGCATCTTTACAAATGAAGAAGGAATCCGCTTTTCACCCGCTATGATGGGCTCTCTCATAATTGCCGGCGGCGTGAGCTGCGACGAGGCGCTCGCGTCAGTGGGAGAGGACGGAAGCATCCTCGGAGAAGAACTGGAACGCATCGGCTACGCAGGCAGCATCGAGCCCGGCAGCATCATCCCTTCGGCCTTCGTGGAGCTCCACATAGAACAGGGACCCGTCCTTGACGCGGAGGGTATCAAACTCGGCGTAGTCGAGGACCTGCAGGGGCTCTGCCAGTATGAGATCGAGATCACCGGCGAACAGAACCACGCGGGGACCACACCCACGGCCTACAGAGCCGACGCAGGACTCGCCGCCGCAAAAGTAAATGTTTTCATGAGGGAACGCTGCCTCATGCCCGGCAGCCGCACCGTTGCTACGGTAGGTTTCCTGAAGCTCCACCCGGGCGCTCCGAATGTCATTCCGTCGAAGGCGACTTTTATCGTCGACGCCCGCTGCCCTTCGGATAAAGCATTGCAGGCCGACATCGACGCTATGCTCGATTATCTGAAGGAGCTCGAACGCACCGACGGCGTGAAAACTCAGGCAAAATGCCTGCACCAGTTCGATTCCGTCGTTTTCGATGAGCATATAGTGGACGTGATCGAAAAGCACGCGCGCGCAAGCGGTCTCAGCTGGAAGCGCATGACCTCCGGCGCGGGTCAGGATGCCCAGATGATGGCGCGCATCTGCCCCACCGCGATGATCTTCGTGCCGAGCGTGAAGGGCATCAGCCACAGCCCGCTGGAATATACGAAGGATGAAGATCTCGCCGCCGGCGCGGCTCTGCTGCTTTCGGTAGCGGAAGAGTTGTCCGGACTGAAATAATCAATACCAATTCCGCAGGCAGATCGTCGTTACTGGCACAAAAAAGGACATAAAAAACAATGAGAATACTGATAATAAGACATGCCGAGCCCGATTATGATCACGATTCCCTGACCGAACGCGGAAAGATTGAGGCGAATCTACTGGCTGAACGACTGGTAAAAATGAATATCAGCGCCGCCTACTGCTCCACATTGGGCAGGGCGAAAGAGACCGCCGCCCCGACGCTTAAAAAGATCGGACTCACGGCGGAATACTGCTCCTGGCTGCGCGAATTCTGGCCTCTTATCCTCCGTCCCGACCGCCCCCGTGAGAGATCCATCGTCTGGGACTGGACGCCCGCCGAATGGACCTGCCATGAGGAATTCTTCAGCCGGAAGGACTGGCAGAACGAGGCGCATATGATCGAAGGCAATGTCGCCGAGGCTTATACGGAAGTCCTCGAAAATTTCGACGCTGTCCTGGCGAAGCATGGCTATGTACGTGACGGCGAGTTCTACCGTGCGGAAAAGCCGAACCGCGACACTATCGCTTTCTTCTGCCATCACGGACTGGGGAGCATCCTCAACGCCCGCCTGTTGAATGTCTCTCCCATGATCACCTGGAACGGCACCTGCCTCGCGCCTTCCTCCGTATCGGTATTCTATACCGAGGAACGCCGCAGCGGCATCGCGTCCTTCCGGGCCCAGACCATAGGTGACACATCGCATCTCTACGCCGGAGGGCTGGCGCCGTCCTTCTCCGCCCGCTTCTGCGAGACCTTTGACAGCGACGAAAGACACTGAGCCTTAATTTCCGCTTGCGACGCTCCGATTATCGTTTATAATATGAACAGACACGCTTGAGCGTGTTTAACGGCGGCTTTTTCTCAGAAAGACCGGGGTTCTGCTTTTATTAGCGGGGGAATCTGATGCTTGCTCAGAGGGGTCCTCTCATCGGGAAATGCTCGCTGAAACCTATTCTTATAAAGAAAAACGGAGGGAATTATGATCTGTAAAAACTGCGGAGCTGTAATAGCTGATGATTCTGTTTTCTGCGGTGAATGCGGCACCCGCGTAAGCGTGCCTGCCCCCGAACCCACTGTCCCTGCTGCCGAGCCGATGCCTGACACCGCAAATGTCAGCCAGCCCCAGCAGCCTGTTTACGGCCAGCCCCAGCAGCCCGTTTACGGCCAGCCCCAGCAGCCTGTCTACGGTCAGCCTCAGCAGCCCGTTTACGGCCAGCCGAATCCTTATATGAATCCTCAGCCCGCAGCGTATGTGAAGCCTCCGAAGAAATTCACCGCCGGCAACTGGCTCGGATTGATCGGCGTCGTATTATGCATTATCAGTTTCTTCCTGCCGATCGCCAGCGCATGGGGATATTCGACGACTCTTTTAGAGGGGTTCGACACCAATGAGATCATTGCAGTACTGCTTATCATCGCAGCCATTTTCCTTCTCGTCCTGATCATCGCTTTCTCTGCGAAGCTGAATGTTCTGGCGCTCGTATTCTCCATCCTGCTTTTGATCTTAAACGGGATTCTTCTGGCAGCGATGATCTATGTGTCCGGTCTTTTTTCGCTCGGCGTAGCCTTTTATCTGATCCTCATCGGCACGCTCCTCTGTCTCATCGGCTCGATCGTCGCCCTGGCGACTCAGCGCAAATAAGCCGCTGCCGAATTTTACACTCAAACGGCCATGCATGTACCGCATGGTCGTTTTTATTTATTCTCTCCGTACCGACCGAACAAGTCACGGCAGGGGCCTCAGCCGCGCGTTTTCAGGTGATCCGGGTACTGCCGGCCTATGACTGCGCCTTTCATCATCACAATCAGTATGTATATAACGGCACTGCGGTAATAACGGTACTTCACACACATCGTCGAAGCTCAGTCAGCGGCAGCCATGAAGCATAATTGAAAATATGCCGGGCTTCCCTGACCGTAGAAAAAGTGACAGTCGTACTCAGTATGTAATACATTATACGAAAAAACAAACTGAATACTGACGCATCGGCGGAAATTTGACGGGCAATAATCTGATTTACACCGTTTGTTTCCGTGTTTTCTGTGATTTTACTTGCACAGGCCGCGGTATCGTGTATAATTAAAATAAATTAATCTAATATTCGTCGGAAAGGAACAGACCGATCATGATTTGTAAGAATTGCGGAGCCATAATCTCTGATGACGCTATATTTTGCAGCAATTGCGGCGCTTCCGTCGCAGCCCCGGCAGCCGAACCGGTAAAAGCACCGGAATCTGCCGCGCCGCTTTATCCCTGGCAGGCCGGATTCAACGGACAGCTGCCTCAGGCAGCCGTAGTCAAGAATCCTTATCCCATCACGATACCCGCTGACGGGGGAGCTCCCGAGATCGCTTTCGAGCCTGAACCCGAAGCCGCGCCCGGGATCGCTCCTCAGTCTGCAGCGGAGAATATTCAGTATACCGCTCCGGTCATAAACGCCATTGCTCCCGAAGAGACCGTGATCCCGGAAATATCTCCCGACAATGCGGATCCTGCCACGCCCCAGCTCTATCCCCGGCAGACAGACTCATCGAACGCTCAGCCCGCCGCTGCGCTTCAATATTCGATGCCCGGAGCAAATGCGCCCCAGTTTAATCCTGCGAATCAGCCTGATTTCACACAATGGGAGAATCAAAGGCCCATGTATGACCCGATCCCCGCAGACCCCGTAAAGGGTTCCTTCCCTCTCGGTATGCTGATCGGTCTTCTCGGCGTCGCCGCTATGATCGCCGCGATATTCTTCCCGCTGTGCTCACCCGGCGGCTCCGGTATATCCTTCCTTGACTGTGTGCTCGACGGCATTTCCTTCGGAAACTGGGTACCCGTGATCGTGGGCGGACTGCTCGTCATCACTCTCATCACTGCCGCAGTCATGTTTATCGCGAAGTCCTACAAGATCGCGCTCATCCTGTCATTGATCGCCATCGCTTTCTGCGCCTATGTGGTCGTCTCCATCTGCCTTGAATTCGGCTTCTTGATCGGACTCGGACTCATACTTTTTGTCGCAGGTGCACTGCTTTGCCTTGCAGGCGCACTCATCGGAGCGGCGAGCAGGAAAAACTGATACACTCTACGGAGGGAATATGGGATCCGTCAATAATTCCTCATCGCGGTATTGTCTTGCCCTGGATCAGGGAACCACAAGTTCACGCTGTATCCTTTTTGACCACGGCGGCAATATCGTCAGCATGGCTCAGAAGGAATTCCGACAATATTATCCGCAGCCGGGCTTCGTCGAGCATAACGCTACCGAAATATGGAGCTCTCAGCTCAGCGTAATGACCGAGGCCATCGCAAAGATCGGTGCGAGGCCCTCCGACATTTCCGCGATCGGCATCACGAACCAGCGTGAGACCACCGTCGTCTGGGACCGCAAAACAGGAGAGCCCGTCTGTCACGCTATAGTATGGCAATGCCGCCGCACGGCGAAAATGATAGAAAAGCTCGTGGCTGACGGTCTTCCAGAGCACGTGAAAAACACGACCGGGCTCATTCCCGATCCGTATTTCTCAGCTTCAAAGCTCGCATGGATCCTTGAAAACATCCCCGGCGCAAGAGCAAGAGCCGAGGCGGGCGAGCTTCTTTTCGGCACTATAGATACCTGGCTCATCTGGAAGCTCACGGGCGGGCGCGTACATGTCACCGATGTGACGAACGCTTCCCGCACGATGCTTTTCGATATCCACAGACTGTGCTGGGACGATACCCTCATCGATTATTTTCATATCCCGAGCCGCATGCTTCCAAAGGTCGTCCCTTCGAGCGGACTCGTGGGATATACCGATCCGACCATCACCGGCGCGTCCATCCCCATCGCGGGTATCGCAGGTGATCAGCAGGCTGCGCTTTTCGGCCAGTG
>JAZRWL010000225.1:0-5228 GCA_045599685.1 Lachnospiraceae bacterium | reverse complement strand
GGCAACGGCGTCGACGGCGCATACTCACTGGTCAATATCCTGCTCGGTGTGCTCACGTTCTTTGCCATCGTATTCGCTTCCGTGCGCGGAACCAAGACGATGAAGATGTTCCCTTTCATTTACGGCATCGGCTTCGGCTATGTGCTTTCTCTGCTCCTCACTATTATCGGCAATGCCGCTGATTGCGAGATCCTGCAGATCGTTTCCTTCCAGCCCTTTAAGGATGCTTTCGGGGAATTCAGCTTTACCTCTATTCTGGATGTCCCGAAGCTTTATCTTTTCCGTGCGATCAGCACGAGCGGTCAGTACTCTCTGGATGGCAGCGCGATCATCAATCTCGTATTCCTCTATGTTCCTATTGCGATAGTTGATCTGGCTCAGCATATCGGCGATCACAAGAATCTCGGCAATATCATCAACCGTGACCTGATCACGGATCCCGGTCTTGACAAGACCCTGCTCGGTGACGGCCTCGGCTCCTTCGTCGGCACCGTCTTCGGCTCCTGCGCGAACACCACCTACGGTGAGTCCGTTGCCTGCACTGCCATTACTGGCAATGCCTCGACGAATACCATTCTCCTGACCTGCCTGGGCTGCATTGCGATATCCTTCTTCACGCCATTCGTAGCCCTGCTCAATACCATGCCGAAGTGTGTCGTCGGCGGCGCCTGCATAGCTCTGTACGGTTACATTTCCGTATCCGGTCTCCAGCTGCTCAGCAAGGTTAACCTCGGTGACAATCGCAACCTCTATCCCGTAGCTGCGATCCTCGTAACGGGCGTAGGCGGACTGACTCTGAATTTCGGCACTAACCCCGCCACCGGCGGTGCGCTGATCTCCTTTACTTCACTGGCTGTCGCGATGTTCATCGGAATCCTGACGAAGACTATCGTAGGAAAGAACAGCGAGAATGATTCTCTCGGCGCCTCGATCAAGACCCTCGGTGAGACCGAGTACAGCGAGGACGAGAAGAGCTGAAGAAGCAATAATCGATCCATACAATAATATCAAAAAGGAATGCATCTCCCTGACGCCGAAACTTTGCTTGAGGCGAAAGATACGGTGCCGATCCGCAGAGAATAGTTCTATACGGCCGCCGTGTCCCCTTCGGGGATGCGGCGGTTTTTTATATGGAAATAAAAGAATTTACAGGAAAACTCCCGGATATTTCGTACATGAGCGACAAAGTGAATATCCGGGATCTGATAGACAGGCTGAACAAAGACAAGGTTCTTTCACACGCGGACTGGCGTGAGCTGATCGCGCAATATACCGCGGAGGATGCGGAGTATGCGCGAAGCATCGCAGAGGGAATAACGAAAGAGCATTTCGGAGACTGCATATTCTTTCGCGGGATCATCGAATTTTCGAATATCTGTGATAATGACTGTCTCTACTGCGGGATCCGCCGCTCAAACAAAAATGCGTCGCGATATATGCTGACGGAGGAAGAGATCCTTCTCTGCTGCCGGAAAGGATACCGTCTCGGCTACAGGACCTTTGTCCTGCAAAGCGGAGAGAGCGGATATGTGAGGTCTGAGCGTTTTTTGGAGCTGATCCGCAGGATCAGAGCGGAATTCCCTGACTGCGCGATCACGCTGTCGGTCGGCGAATGCAGCAGAGAGGTGTACGAGGAAATGTACAGAGCGGGCGCGGACCGCTATCTTCTGCGGCACGAGACTGCAGACAGAGCGCATTACGAAAGCCTGCACCCGACGGGAATGTTACTCGACCGCCGGATCAGGTGCCTTTACGACCTGAAGGAGATAGGCTTCCAGACGGGGTGCGGTATGATGGTCGGAACGCCTCGCCAGACGCCGGATACGCTTGCTGCCGATATGGAGCTTATGAGCAGGCTTCAGCCTGCAATGGCCGGGATCGGGCCGTTCCTTCCGCATAAGGACACGCCGTTCGCGGACTGTCCCGCAGGCAGCAAAGAGCTGACCCTGTTTTTGCTCAGCCTGACGAGGATCCTGCTGCCCGATGCACTGATCCCGGCGACGACCGCGCTCGGAACGGCAGCGGAGGACGGACGCATACTGGGCGTACTGGCAGGCTGCAATGTCGTGATGCCGAACCTCTCACCACAGAACGTCCGGAAAAAATACATGTTATACGATAATAAGTCCGGCACGGAGCTTGACGCCGAAGAAAGTCTGGAGCTTCTGAAAAAGCAGATAAGATCGATAGGGCGTGAAGCAGTCACGGGACGCGGAGATCATAAGGATTACGAAAGGTGAAAAGAAAGCATGATCAAGATCGCAATATACGGAAAAGGCGGGATCGGAAAATCCACAACGGTATCGAACCTCTCGGCGGCGCTGGCTGAAAAGGGATTAAAGGTGATGCAGATAGGCTGTGATCCGAAAGCGGATTCTACCGGGAGCCTGCACCATCAGAGCCGCGTGGATACTGTTCTCGAACTTATCAGAGACCGTAATAATGATTTTACACTGGAGGATATGGTGCATGTCGGCTACGGCGGCGTCATCTGCGTGGAAGCCGGAGGTCCCGCCCCCGGGATGGGCTGCGCAGGCCGAGGGATCATCGCCGCGCTCGAAAAACTGGCTGAAAAGGGTGCTTATGAGACTTATGAACCGGATGTCGTCTTTTATGATGTATTAGGCGACGTGGTCTGCGGCGGCTTTTCCATGCCGATGCGCAGCGGCTACGCGGACAAGGTCTTCATCATCACCTCGGGAGAGAATATGGCAATACACGCCGCGGCCAATATCGCTATGGCAATAGAAAATTTTCGTGGCCGCGGATACGCCTCACTCGGCGGTCTGATACTAAACCGGCGCGATGTGAAAAATGAAGAGGAAAAGGTGAAAGAGCTCGCGCATGATATCAACAGCAGCGTGATCGGGACACTATCGCGAAGCGGGACCGTGCAGGCGGCTGAGGAGCTGGACCGGACCGTCATGGAGGCTTTCCCGGACAGTGATATGGCGGAGGAATACCGTACTCTGGCTAAAAGTGTGATGAAGGAATGCGGGGTGAGACTCGAATGATACGTGTCGGTGAAGAAAATACGATCCCGTCCGTGAAGATAAAAGATGCCGTGTTCCCCGCGCCCTTCGCTTCGGGACTCGAATACAGCGCTCCCGCAAGAGGCGGGTGGACCATCGTGCATGTCGGGATGCTGATCCCGGAGGCGCATGAGATCTTCGTCTGTGCCGCGGGCTGCCTCCGCGGTGTGGTGCTTTCCGCGGCGGAAATGGACCTGACGGACCGCTTTTCCACGGTCGCCGTCGAGGAACAGAATTTGCTCGACGGAGATATGGAAGGTCTGATCATCGACGGCGTAACGGATATTCTGGAGCGCCTGCCGAAGAGGCCAAAGGCGGTGCTTGTATATTCAAGCTGTATCCATCATTTCATGGGCTGCGATCTGGAAATGTGCTACAGGACATTAAGAAAACGCTTCCCCTCGGTCGATTTTACGGATTGCTACATGATCCCGACCATGCGAAAAAGCGGGCTCACGCCCGATCAGATCATGCGCCGTCAGCTTTACAGCCTTTTAAAGCCGGCCGAAAGGTCGGAAAAGCACTGCGCCATAGTGGGGAATTGCTTTTCTCTTGACGCAGACAGCGATCTCATCCGCCTGCTGGATGCCGCAGGCTGGACTGTACATCAGATCACCGAATGCAATACTTATGAGGAATATCAGGAAATGGCAAAATGCTGCCTCTGCATCAGCACGCAGGCGGTCGCGAAGGCCGGGGGCGAAGCTCTCGCGCAGAGGCTGGGCATGACGCATCTGTATCTTCCGGTCTGCTACGGTGCGGACGAGATCAGACGCGTTCTTTCCGGGCTGGCAGCGGGTATCGGGATCTCCTATGACGGAGGTAAGGCCGAAGAAGCCGAAGCTGAAGCTGCGATGAAAAAGGCAGGGCTTCTGATAGGCGATACGCCGATTGTCATCGACTATACGTTCACGCCGCGCCCGCTCGGACTCGCGAGACTGCTCCTGCGATACGGCTTCCGTGTGGAAAAGCTTTTTACGGATTCCTTCAGCGGAGAGGAAAAGGAAGACTTTCTGTGGCTGCGGGATAAAGCGCCGGAGCTGGAAATATTACCGACGGTACATCCGGCTATGAGACGATATCCCTGCGGCAGTCCGGAAAAGGTGCTGGCGCTCGGTCAGAAGGCGGCATATTTCACGGACAGCAGGTATTTCGTGAATATCGTGGAAAACGGAGGAATGTACGGCTTTGACGGGATCAGACGGCTGGCTGATCTGATGTGTGAAGCCTTCATTACGCCGAAAGATACGGAAAAAACGATAGAGATCAAGGGATTGGGGTGCAAAAGCTGCTTATGAGACAGGCAAGGACAGTTTTACCGAATTATTCCGCAGACACCTTCGGCGTCTGCTCCGCTCTGTTTGAGCTCGGAGGCATGACGGTGATGCACGACGCCTCCGGCTGTAATTCGACATACAGTACGCATGATGAACCGCGCTGGTATCATGAGGACAGTCTGGTTTTTATTTCGGCTCTGACGGAAACGGACGCGATCCTCGGAAATGATGACAGGCTGAAAAACGATATGCTTTCCGCGATCCGGCAGCTGCACCCCGCTTTTGCGGCTGTCGCCGGTACCCCGATCCCGATGATGACCGGCTTTGATTATGACGCGGTCGCGGCTGAGATCGAGGCGGAGGCGGGTATCCCCTGCTTCGGCTTCCCGACGAACGGGATGCGCTCATATATGTGCGGCGCCTCAGCTGCGCTTGCGGCAGTGGCTGAGCGGATGACTGTACCGGATGTGAAGGTCCGCCATCGCACGGTCAATATCCTCGGCGCGACGCCGCTTGATTTTTCACTGAGCGGGACAGTGCAGTCCGTCAGGAAAATCCTGTCGGATAACGGCTGGGAGGTGACCGCCACTTTTGCGATGGACAGCGATCTCGAAGCCCTGTCACGTGCGGGAGAGGCTCAGGTCAATATGGTGATCTCCGGTGTCGGTTTGAAAACTGCAGAGGTCCTGAAAAGAAGATTCGGCACGCCTTATGTCGTCGGAACGCCGGTCTGTACCGCATTTACCGCGAATATCCTGGACTGTCTCGAAAAATCGGCTGATGACGGGACGGACAGGATAGCGTTTTCCGGAAGCCTGCCGGAGGAAGACGGCAGGAGCCTCATTATCGGAGAAAGCGTCATTTCACGCTCCCTCGCGGCTGCGGTCGGGATGGGATGCGGGAGAGTACCGCGTGTCAT
>JAZRWL010000224.1:0-3527 GCA_045599685.1 Lachnospiraceae bacterium | reverse complement strand
CTGAGAGCCTGGAGGCTGTGGGAATGGCGGCTTTCGCAAAGGAGTCCCCGGATCATCTCTCGGGAGGCCAGAAGCAGAGAGTGGCGATAGCCGGGGCGCTCGCGATGCGCCCGCACTGCATAGTGTTCGACGAATCCACCGCGATGCTCGATCCCATGGGGCGCCGCGAGGTAGTGGAGACCATGCACCGGCTGAACCGTGAAGAGGGGATTACGATCATCCTTATCACGCATTACATGGACGAGGCGGTCGATGCCGACCGTGTGATCGTGATGGATGACGGAAAAATAGCTATGGACGGCACGCCGAGGGAGGTCTTTTCCCGGGGCGACAGGCTGTCCGGCCTGGAACTGAAGCTTCCGGCGGTCACTGAGCTCGCGAACAGGCTCATAGCCGGGGGACTCGCGCTGCCCGCGCCGATACTTACTGTCAGAGAGCTGGTGGAAGAATTATGTCGATTGAGCTGAAGAATATCTTTTATTCATACGGCGCCGGCACCGCTCTCGAAAAAAAAGTGCTGAAGGGGATCAGCCTGACACTTGAACCGGGAGCGTTCACGGCGATTATAGGGCCTACGGGCTCGGGAAAATCCACGCTGATCCAGCATCTGAATCTGCTTTTAAAGGCTGACAGCGGGGATATCCTCTGCGATGGTGAGGGCATATACGCTGACGGATATGACAGGAAAAAGCTGCGCAGCCGTGTCGGACTGGTCTTCCAGTATCCGGAATATCAGCTTTTTGAGGCGGAGGTCTTCGAGGACGTGTGCTTCGGACCGAAGAATCAGGGGATGAGCAGTGAAGAGGCGGCTGTATGCGCCCGTGAGGCACTGGACATGGTCGGCCTCGATGAAAGCTACGACAGACTTTCGCCCTTCGAGCTCTCGGGCGGACAGAAGCGCCGCGTGGCTATAGCCGGTGTGCTCGCGATGAGACCGGATTACCTCGTGCTCGACGAGCCTGCCGCCGGACTTGACCCCGCAGGTAAGAAGGAGCTTCTGGATCTGATAAAAACGCTTTGCTCAGAGGCGGGCAAGGGCATAATCCTGGTTTCGCACAGTATGGACGATGTCGCCGAATATGCCGACCGCGTCATCGTGCTGAATGACGGAAAGGTGCGCTATGACGCGCCGCCGCGGGAGGTATTCAGACACAGGGATGAACTCGTCGCAATGGGCCTGAACGTGCCGGCGGTGACAGAGGTGATATGCGCCCTTCGCGAGAGAGGATACGACGCGGCTGAAGACGCGGTCACGATCGCGGACGCGGCGGCGGAAATATTGAGGTTATTCAGATAGATGCTCAGAGATATTACGATCGGACAATATTATCCCGTACAGTCGGCGATGCACAGGCTCGATCCCAGGACGAAGCTCTTCGGGACGCTCGTTTTCATTGCCGGTGTGTTCCTCGCGGTCAATCCGTACGGGTACGCGACGGTCGTGGCGGCGCTCGCCGGCGCGATAGCTCTCTCGCGCATCCCGGTGAAGCACATCATAAAGGGAATGAAGGCTGTGCTCGTGATCCTGCTTTTTACGGCCTTTTTCAATCTTTTTTTCACGCCGGGTGAGGAACTCTTTCATTTCTGGATAATAAGCGTCACGAAGGAGGGATTGCGGCAGGCGATTTATATGATGCTCAGACTGTCTACGCTCGTCATGGGAGCGTCGCTTCTGACATTTACGACGACGCCTACGGCACTCACCGACGGGATAGAAAAGGGACTCGGCTTTCTCCGGGTATTCAGGATCCCCGTACACGAGATCGCCATGATGATGTCTATCGCTCTGCGCTTCATACCGATACTCATGGATGAGACCGACAAGATAATGCGCGCCCAGATGGCGCGCGGAGCAGAATTTGATACGGGCGGACTGATGAAGAAAGCAAAGGCGATGGTGCCGCTGCTCGTGCCGCTTTTCGTATCCGCCTTCAGACGTGCGTCGGATCTCGCTCAGGCGATGGAGGCCCGCTGCTACCACGGAGGGAAAGGCCGGACGAAGCTTTACCCGCTGAAATACGGCAGACGGGATCTGATCGCTTATCTTATCATCGCGGCCTTTCTGGCGGCAATGATACTGCTCATGATATTTACCTGATGAACTTTTGATCATGCGAATGCGCCGTGCGCGGAGGACCAATGAAACGCATCATGCTGCGTGTCGCCTATGACGGCACTTCCTATTGCGGCTGGCAGATCCAGCCCACCGGCATTACAATAGAAGAGGTCCTGAACCGTGAGCTGACGAAACTCCTGCGTGAGGATATCCGCGTGCTGGGGGTCAGCCGCACCGATTCGGGCGTGCATTCCGAAGGGAATCTCTGTGTCTTTGACACAGAAACACGTATCCCTCCGGAAAAGCTTTGTCTTGCGCTGAATCAGGGGCTACCCGAGGATATAGTCGTGAAGGAATCGGTCGAGGTACCGCTGTGGTTCCATCCGCGCAAGTGGAACAGCATCAAGACCTACGAATACCTGATATACAATGAGAAGATCCCTGACCCGCTGAAACGCAGATACTCGTACTTTTATTTTATCCCTCTCGATGTCGCAAAAATGCGTGAGGCAGCGGCATTCCTCGTGGGTGAGCACGATTTCAAAAGCTTTTGCTCCGCGCACAGCGATAAGGATTACACGGTGCGCACGGTCACTGAGCTTTCTGTCGAGCGTGACGGCAGCCTCATCAGGATTAGGATCAGCGCCACCGGCTTCCTGTACAACATGGTACGGATAATAGTCGGCACTCTGCTGCGTGTCGGCACGGGTTACTGGAGGCCGGAGCATGTGAAGGAGATTCTCAAGGCCTGCGACCGCAGACTCGCCGGTCCGAAGGCGCCCGCCGAGGGACTGACGCTGAAGGAGATCCGGCTCGAGGAGCTCGACAGGGTGCTCCGCGGTGAGATCGGGGATCCGTTGGCGGGAAAGCCGCGGGAGGCTCTTACCGGGTCAATTGGCGAGTCAACAGTGACGAGCTTGATTGACTCATAGGGGACAAGAAAGCACTCGTTTTGTCCTCCGGAGCCGCGAATGTCAGAGGACAAGAGAAGAGATTTCCCCGGGATCCGGACCGCATGGGAAAATTTCCCGTATGACCCACGTAGCGGGATGAAAGACCGATGGGCGGAATTACGGCGGAGCGGTGAAAAATAGTAATTGACTTTTTCATCGAGAGTGAGATATAATCAATAACCGCGGAATGAGGTCAGAGCTTGCCAATGCCCCGGAAGGCGACGATTTCACCGGAATAATCAAGTTAATTCAGGAGGCTTCCACCATGAATAGTTTTATGGCCAGCCCGTCCAACATCGAGAGAAAATGGTATGTAGTGGACGCTGAGGGACAGACCCTCGGACGTCTTGCTTCCGAAGTCGCGAAGGTTCTCAGAGGCAAAAACAAGCCCACCTTCACTCCTCATGTGGATACAGGCGATTATGTCATTATCATCAATGCAGCAAAGGTAAGTTTTACCGGTAAGAAGCTGGATGGAAAAGTATACTATCATCACACTGAGTATGTAGGCGGTCTGA
>JAZRWL010000223.1:0-4854 GCA_045599685.1 Lachnospiraceae bacterium | reverse complement strand
CGGTTCGTGCCCTTCTGATCTATCGAGATCGCGGGGCTCAGGCCCTCGATGCTCTCCACATCGGGCTTTTCCATCTGTCCGAGAAACTGTCTCGCATACGAAGAAAGCGACTCCATATACCGCCGCTGCCCTTCCGCGTATATCGTATCGAAGGCCAGCGAGGACTTGCCCGAGCCGGAGATGCCGGTGATGACCACCAGCTCATCGCGCGGTATATCGACTGAAAGATCTTTCAGGTTGTGCTCATTCGCGCCCCTGACACGGATATATTTTTTCTCCGCCATAATATATGCCAAGCGTTATGCCGCGCTCTGCCTCACGGCACCCGTTCCTCCTGATATAGTTTCGGAAAACATAGTATAGCAGAAACAGGTGTGCGGAACAAGTGGCGGGACTCGCCGCCTCCGCCGCCTGCCCGGGCCTTATCCTGCGCAGGGCTTTTCCGCTGTCTCAAACAGCGCAGTTGCCCCGCCGGACAAAAGCCTTATTATCACTTCAGGTACTTCTTCACCTCGAGCATCCGGTCGCGGAGCACTGCCGCCTCCTCGAAATTCAGATCGGCCGCGGCGCGTGACATATTGCGCTTCAGATCTTCGATGACGGCCTTTATCTCCTTTTCGTCCATCGATTCGAGATCCTTTTCGAGAGTCTTTGACTTCTTCGTATGGACGCTCTCGGTAATATGGATGATGTCGCGCACGGCCTTTCTTATCGTCTGCGGCGTGATGCCGTGCTCGAGGTTGTACGCCGACTGGATTCCGCGTCTGCGTTCCGTCTCCGAGATCGCGCGTTCCATGGATTCCGTGACCGTATCGGCATACATTATCACTCTGCCGTCGGCATTTCTGGCGGCACGGCCTATAGTCTGTATCAGCGAGGTCTCGGATCGCAGGAAACCCTCCTTATCCGCATCCAGAATGACCACCAGAGAGACCTCGGGTATGTCGAGTCCTTCACGCAGGAGGTTTATACCTACCAGCACATCGAAAACATCGAGCCTCATATCGCGGATTATCTCCATCCGCTCGAGAGTATCGATATCGGAGTGCAGATATCTGACACGTATGCCCGCGTCGCGCAGGTAATCAGTCAGATCCTCCGCCATGCGCTTCGTGAGCGTGGTGACCATGACCTTGTTTGAATTGGCCGTTTCCTTATTGATCTCACCTATCAGATCGTCGATCTGGCCCTCGACGGGGCGCACGTCGATCTTCGGGTCGAGCAGACCCGTCGGCCTGATGATCTGCTCCGTCCGCAGTTCTTCATGCTCCGCTTCATATACCGAGGGTGTCGCGGAGGTAAACATCACCTGACTGAGCTTCGACTCGAACTCGTCGAAATTCAGCGGTCTGTTATCGAGCGCCGAAGGCAGACGGAAGCCGTAGTTTACGAGCGTTTCCTTGCGTGAACGGTCTCCGAAATACATCCCCCGCACCTGCGGCAGCGTGATATGCGACTCATCCACTATCAGCAGAAAATCCTCCGGGAAGTAATCGAGCAGTGTGTGCGGTGTGGCCCCTGCCGGAAGCCCGGCGAGATGCCTGGAATAGTTCTCTATCCCTGAGCAGAAGCCGGTCTCACGGAGCATCTCGACATCAAAATTCGTGCGTTCCGCTATACGCTGCGCCTCGATGAGCTTGTCCTCGCGCTTGAAATGATCCACACGCAGCACGAGCTCCTCCTCTATCGCCTTTATGGCTCTCTTCATCTTGTCATCGGAGACGACATAATGCGACGCCGGGAAGATCGCGATATGCTCGAGCCTCGCCTTGATCTCGCCGGTAAGCGTGTCCACCTCGGTGATCCGGTCCACCTCGTCGCCGAAAAATTCGACGCGAACCGCCGTTTCCTCGGTATTTGCCTTTATTATCTCTATCACATCGCCTCTGACGCGGAACGTGCCGCGGTGGAGATCCATATCATTGCGGTCATACTGTATATCTATGAGCTTTCTTATCACCTCGTCGCGGTCCTTTATCATTCCGGGACGCAGGGAGAGCACCATGTTCTGATAATCAATGGGGCTGCCGAGGCCGTAAATGCACGAGACAGACGCCACTATTATCACATCGTCGCGCTCGGAAAGCGCGGCGGTGGCGGAGTGCCGCAGGCGGTCTATCTCGTCATTTATCGCGGAATCCTTTGCGATATATGTATCCGTCGACGGGACATAGGCCTCCGGCTGGTAATAATCGTAATATGAAACGAAATATTCGACCGCATTCTCCGGGAAAAATTCCTTGAATTCGGAATAGAGCTGCGCCGCGAGAGTCTTGTTATGCGCAAGCACGAGCGTGGGCTTCTGAAGCCCCTGTATGACATGCGCCATCGTATAGGTCTTGCCGGAGCCGGTCACGCCCAGAAGCGTCTGGAATTTGTTGCCTTTCCGAAAACCCGACACGAGCTCCGAGATCGCCTGCGGCTGGTCGCCGGTCGGCTCGAATTCACTGTGGACGCGGAAGGGTATACCTGTTTTTTTAATGTCGTCACTCATACTTTCGATTATATCACAGGGGGCGTCTCTGTCATACAAAAATGAAGATTTTCAAATGATGTGCGCCCGGCTGTGGAAAAGACATATCCTCTGTGATATATTTGAACGGCCATGAAAAAAACGATCTTTTTAATCACTGCAGTCATTATCGTCCTTGCGGCAGCCTTTACGGTGCTGTCATACTATAACGAAAATTTAGATATCCTGAAGCTTTTTCACGGAGACACGTCTGAAACGGTATCATTCGGGTCCGAGACCTCGGCCGAGGGAAATACCGGTGAGCAAGACAATGCGGAAAATGAGAGTATCAGTATCGCAATCATAGATCCGCTGGAAGCCATGACCGGCAAAGAATCTGCGGATACCGGCGAAACTACGGCGGTTGCAGCCTCTGTCGAAGAGACCGCACCCGCAGGATATGAAGGAAAGGTCATAGCTCTGAGCTTCGATGACGGTCCTGACATGAGATATACTTCGTCCACCTCGCGTATCCTCGATATTCTCGAAGAAAACGATGCGAAGGCGACATTTTTCATACAGGCGATCCAGCTGACCTATCCGGATATCGCAAATGAGGCAACGGGTGAATCCTTCGGTGACCGCAACAAAAAGACGCTGAAGCGGGCCTATGATATGGGAATGGAGATAGGCACGCATACCTTTGACCATCCCGACCTCAATAAAAAAAGCGAGGAAGAGATCACGGAGCAGTTTGAGCATTCGGTAAGAATGATCAATGAAATCACCGGCGGTGAGGTAAAGATCTTGCGTCCTCCCTACGGCAATGCGAACGACACTGTGCTCTCCGTACTGAACGTACCACTTTTCGGCTGGGATGTCGATTCTGAGGACTGGAAGAGTCAGGATCCCGACATGATATACGACAAAGTAATGAGCGATGTCCGTGACGGCAGCATCATACTGATGCACGATATCTACAATTCGACTGCCGAAGCGGTCGCGCGTATAGTCCCTGCCCTAATAGACGAGGGATATATGATCACGACAGTGAGCGAGCTCTTCAGGTTGAAAGGTATTGAGCCCGAACCGCACCATATGTATCTGGACGCCAGATAAGCGCATTCATATACCGCTTTCGAAAGGAAGCGGTATTACATTTTCATCACAGGCGGAAGGCAAAACCGCCTGCACACGGAGGCTTTCATGTATCAGGGCAAAAAAGTCACAGCCATAATCACAGCCGCGGGGAGCGGTGTCCGCTTCGGAGCTGCCTTCAATAAGGTCTTCTGCGAGTTAGACGGCGAGCCCTTGTATCGCTTCTCTCTCAGTGTTTTTGGCAGTCATCCTGCTGTGGATGAGATCATCATCACCGTAAAAAGCGGCGAAGAGATCCTGTTCGATACCGCCGGGACAAAAAAGCCCGTCCGTCTCATACCCGGAGGAAAAACGCGACGCGAATCGGTGATGAATGCCGTAATTGCCGCAGAAGGCGATATAATACTGATCCAGGACGCGGCGAGGCCCTTCCTGCGTCAGGAATATATCGACGGCTGTCTGGGAGCCATGCCCGGCTTTTCCGGCGCGACTGTAGCTTCACCGGCCAGGGACACAGTCAAGCTCGCCCGTGAAAACGGCGCCGTGGCTCTTACTACAGACCGCAGCCGCACCTTCCTCATCCAGACTCCGCAGTGCTTCCGCAGAGAGGTCCTGCTGCGCTGCAGCCTCGCCTACGACGGTTCCTATGAGGCGACGGACGAATGTATGCTGCTCGAACATGAGGGCGAAGAGGTGGCTCTGATCACCGGAGGCCCCCATAATATAAAGATCACCGACCCTCTCGATCTCGAGATAGCCGGTGTGATACTTCATGCGCAGACCGATACGCACGCGGGCTGACACAGGCCCGCAGGCGGCTGCGTTTTTTCAAACAGCCGATACCGGCTGTTTTACTTTCAGATCGGATCGCGGTCTCTTCGCCCGCTTCACCCGAATATGCTTTCCAGCGGATCAAAGATCGACACCGCTCCGCTCATTATAACGATCAAACTCACGACGCCGAGCACGAAGAATACCGCGCTGATCACGGTCGCAACCGCGGACATTTCCTTTGATCTGCTGCGAAGCCCGAAGATACCGCATACCAGTCCCGCTACCGAAAGAGGCAGCGACACGAAAAATATCAGACCTCCAAGCGACGCCAGCACCGCGCAGACCAGCGCCGTGACCGCGAAACCGCCCGATCTCATAGGCTCCGTTCCGGCTTCGGCATATCCGTTCACGGGCTGTGCGTATCCAAAATCCTGAACAGCCTGCTGTACTGAAGGCTGCCCGTTTGCAAAAACATCCGGCGACGGCACTGCCGCCCCTGCCTTATGGCCGCAGACTCCGCAGAAGGCCGA
>JAZRWL010000222.1:0-8324 GCA_045599685.1 Lachnospiraceae bacterium | reverse complement strand
ATACGGACCCTGATACCGTTTTCAAAGGGCTCTATATGGATATCACTGGCATTCACCCTGACCGCTTCCGACATGATCTGATTGACGATACGGACTATGGGCGCACTGTCGACATCCGCGTTCGAAAGATCAACCTGAGTGCTCGCGCGGTCCTCGATGCTCTGACTGAAATCCTGTATCGCCTGCTCGGTGACCTCGCTCCCGGTGTAGTACCGGTCAAGCGCGATCTGGATGGCCGAAGCGGAGGCCAGGACGGGAACAGGCGTCTTTCCGGAGATGACCCGGATATCCTCAATGGCCTGAAAATCAGTAGGGTCGGCCATCGCCACCTTCAGACGGTCTCCGTTCAGCTCGATGGGTATCACCGAATACTCCCGTGCCGTCTTTTCATTGATACATTTTATTACGTAAGGATCGATCTCAAGATTCTCGAGATTGACAAAGGATATACTCGTTCTCGCGAGAAGACTATTTATGATCGAATCATTACCCGTTTTAATATTAGTACTTTCTGCCATACTAATCTCCGTTGCACAGAAACGCCGGCTCACCGGGAATTAAAGCGGGATATGCAAAAGCCCCGAGAAAAATCCGAGTATCTGTGACTCAAATATCGACATGAAAAAGGCCGTCACACACATGGCGGGTGCGAAAGGAAGCGCCATCTGTTTTTCAGCCCTTTTGCGTACAAGAGAAATAATGATGAATATCAGCGCGACATAAAAGCTGAGAAAACCGATCAGGATGACGGTCTTATAATCAAAAAACACACCTACACCTGCCATGAGGACCACATCCCCCTGACCGAAACCTTCTTTTTTGAAAACGAACCTGGCTACAACATAGATCAGGCCGTAAAATACGAAGCCCGCCGCTGCTCCGAGCACTATATCAAGGATCTCTCTGCCGCTCAGGAGCCCGAACACGGCCCCGAGAACACCGAAGACCAAAACGACGCTGTCAGCGATCACACCGCTCTTATAATCCATTACACCGCAGACAAAAAGCATCGACCAGAGGGCGATGCATAATGCCGCTGAAAGCAGACCTCCCGACACGCCGAACAGTAAAAAAGCGAGTACGAAAAGGCCGCCCACGGCGAGTTCGCTGAAAAGATACTTCCAGGAGAGCTTTGCCCCGCAATAACGGCACCTCCCCCTCAGCGCTATAAAGCTCACTAAGGGGATCAGGTCCTTCCATTTCAATTCAGTCCCGCAGGAGGAGCATTTGCTGCGCGAGCTGATCACATCATCATTCTCCGGCAGACGGTCTATCAGCACATTGTAAAAGCTCCCCATGCAAGCGCCGAATATAAAAAACCATACCGCCAATATTATTATTTCAGACATTAATGTTCCTATCCGTTCAATATCAGCCGTTACCGAAGCGGATCACAGACCGAAATACTTCATTACTGCGAAGGCTACAGCAAAACCGACCATGCCGATCACCTGAGAAAGGCTGTTCTTCCAGAATACCCTCTTCTTTTTGTGCTCCTGCTCGGCATTGATAGTGGTAAAATCGTTTTCAAAGGCGGATATGGGCTTATCCTCGATCACAGCGCTCAGGGACTTTTCGGTAGCATTCACAGCTTCGAAGGGCTTTTCGGGCACAATCACGTTGTCACTGTTCCAATCGACATTGAGCTCAGCGCCGTGCACCGGGGCCGCAGCCTTCGGGATCTCAGCAGCCGCTGCGGTAACAGGCTTTGCAGCCTCGCTTACCTGAGCCGGCATGACAAAATCCTTCGCGGGAGCGACAACGGGGGCCACCTGAGGATTTGCAGACTTCAGCTCCAGGAACAGCGCTTCGAGAACGGTCAGTCTCTCGCAGGCGTCATCAAGCTTAAAGGCCATATCCCTGACCTTCGCGAGTACATCCTCATAGGATTCGGAAGAAGCTGCGGTATTTGCACCGGTCACATTATTTTCCTCGGAAATACTCAGAATATCATTGGTAACATTCATTTCGGTTACTTTCTTCGTATCAAAGATATTCATTTCTGACGTCCGGACTTCAGCCTCAGGCATCCGGATGTCGGGTGCGCTGTCGGGCACGATCTCCGCAGCCTCTGCCGCGACCGGAGAGGTCATATCAAGAGTCAGTTCCTCAGGGACATCAACGCTCTGTGCTGCGTCTGATGCGATCTGGGGAAGATCCTCGATGACGGCAGACTCAGTATTAGTCAGGCCTGAGATCTTCTGCTCGATTCCGTCCAGTCGGTCGACGAAGGACTTGATGACTTCCGAAAGCTCGTCTGCAGCAGGGATCGCCTTTACTTCCGTATCCTGCTCAGCGGGAGCTTCGGGGGCTGCGTCCTCAGCAAGCTCAGTCACAATAACGTCCTCAAATGACTCAGCATCAGGCTCTTCCTCGGGCATCGGGATCACTTCCGGTACTATGGGAGCCGGTTCAGACTCACAGCCCGCGGCTTCGGTTACATTCTCCGCTGCTTCTTTGATATCTGCCGTATTATTATCTGTGGCGGTCGCCAGCGAGATCAGTCTGAAAGTCCGGAAGTCATACACTGCTGACTCTACGACACCGCCCAGAAGACTGGTAGCCGTGGGAGCGTTTTCACCCAGAAGCTGCAGGTAATTGTCGGGATTGTTGATGAGTTCGTTCTCTTCCTTATCATTATTGTTCAGAGTAACGACGATACAGATATCATTAAAGGAAATAATATCCCGCGCGGGGACCAGGAGCTGATCGCCCTCGTTATTGTTCCTGTACAGTACAAGATACTTAAAGTTCAATGTCTGACGGTCGCAGATCGGCACAAAAGAATTGCTGATTACCTCTCCGGTCTTACTGTCAATGACCGGCAACTGACAAGTTTTCCTGCTTAACGTAAACGTAGACATCATGATACTTCTCCTCCATTCTTTATCTGAAGATCCATGAGCATTTTCTTTGCTTTGTCGATATCCTTTTTATCTTTTCCGAAAAAAGCCACCATACGCAGGGACTTTACGGCATCCTCGGTCTGCCCGGTCTCGATAAGCTCCTGAATGGAATCAAAAAGCTTCTCATCGACCTCCATTTTGCTTTCCGGCATTTTGAACTCTTCTCCGGGAGCAGCGGCAAAACTGTCCGGTTTGTTTTCTGTCTGAATCGTATGTTCGTCCGGCTGAGCCGCAGGCCTCAGGTCAGAAATCGTGATATTATCCAGATCGTTGAAGGCGTCTCTCTCTGCCTTTGCTTTTTTTTCACCCTTGCCGCCTCGTTTCAACAATATGAGGTTGACGAGAAGGATAAAAAGGAAATTAACGAGCACAAGCCCCGCGATGGTGATTATCATGCAGATCGTATCGGAAAGTCCAGAAAAAAACGGATGAGCCTTAACGAACTGCAAAACATCCTTGTAAAAAAACACTGAAACGGCCTGTGCCACTATTACGAGCAGCCATGCTGGCAGCGACTGGTCGAGCTTTCTGATCGCTATCATGTATACGATCAGAAAATACACTAATGTTATGGCTATACTATTAGTGTCCGGCATAGTAACAATCCCCCTTTTTTGTCAAAAATACCCCATACCATTATCTACCTTTTCATAAAGAAAGTAAAGCCTTAAACGCGTCTAAAAATGAAGTGTCCCGATATTCGTAATTGACGAAATCCTCCGGCATCACAAAATTAGTCGGATATTCGGGCACATTAGCAATAGACGAAAAGTATTCGACATTATAAAGGTTGACGAAGCCCAGCGTCACATCGAAACGTACGAGATCCGGATCTTCGATGGAAAAATTCCTTTCAAGCTCCATATTTCTTGCGACGATATGCTTGTTATTCGCGGCAACGCTGTCCATAAAGGTCAGGACCTGCTCATAGGTGCCGGAGCAGATCATTTCGATATCCATCTCCTTCAATACGATACTGTCCTCTGTCGGAGCAGAATCACTCACGGTAAACAGTATAAGAAGCTCTTCAAGCGTGATATCCGAAAGTATATCGGCATTATCGGCCATGGCAGCCTCAATATCCTCAGGAGAATAATACTCGACAGGCTTGAAATCCGCGGATTCTATGGATTCGAACTGGATCCCGCTCTCCGTGATCCAGGTATTCATTGTATCCAACCAGGTCTGCTGCTTTTCATTTGAATAAAAGTCACCAGCGGCTCTTCTGATGCTTGAAGAGGTCTCCTTCATCTCTTCCATAGTCTTTTCATAAGAAAGAGTCTCGATATACATATTTCTTACGACCAAATCGGAGATATCGACCTGATTTTCGGCTTCCTCGGCCTCCTCCTTCAGAGGCTTCAGCATATATGTAAAGAAAATATAAGCGAGTAAGACAAGAAGTAAGACAAATAAAGCTATGAGCTGAGTTTTGCTTGCTTTCATTCCGATACACCTCCGTTTAGCATCAGCTTGCCAGTGAACATAAGCATTCCGTCATCTTCCGTTTCCGTATCAATGACCGCAGCCGGTCCGACGAGCTGCCTGTTTTCTATGAGCGAGATCAGCACGGAAGAAAAGGCTCCGGTCGCATCAAGATTTCTTTCAAGCTCAGTCAACTTTTCAATACTCGGAAGCTTCCCGTCAAAATCGACGGTAAAATCAGAGACCTTGATACGGGTGATAGTGACATTTTCAGTAATGCAGGTGTCTATAAGCTTCAGCAGAGCGGAATTTGCGGTAGTCGCGCCGCCCGTTACATCGGAAAGCACGGAAATCTCGAGGAGTTTGGTCTTCAGATCTGCTCCCGCTTCCTTAGCCGCCAGCGCGGCCTTATACTGGGCATTAAAATCTTCGTTGGCTTTGATCGATTCAACATATTCGAGCTGATCACGGTATCTGTTTCTCTGGATCAGATAATATCCGTAAATACAGGCGCAGATAACAAGGAATACGGCGCCAAGGATCAACATTTGCTTTACACCGAAGCCGCGATTTTTCTTTCTCGCCTGCTGGGTATAGAAGAAGTTAAAATATGTCATTACCGTTACCTCACTTGATGATAAGCTGATTCAGCGCATTCAGGAATTGGGACACCGCGGTGCCGGAGGTATTGATCCGGTCCGAAAACTCGAATAAATCCGAGGACTGAATGAACGATACCGGGATATTCAGCGTATCGTTCAGAAAATGCTTCAGCCAAAGCACCTGCGGACTGCCGCCGTAGAGATAGGCTCTGCTGACCTTTTCATCAGGATGCTCAATATCATATTTTGAAATGACGCCCGAAATCTGATTGAGCCAGTCGCTTACGAGCTCGAGGAAGTTCGCTGCTTCTTCGGAATCCTTCGCGTTCGTGAGGATATTGTAGACCTCCTGAGGGCTGACGACGAGCTTGTTGGAATTGTGGATATCGGTCACCTGCATTCCGAGGATGCTCTTTACTGCAGAAACAAGTATTCCGTCGCCGTTTGAGATCGTATCGACCTGCACGAACTCTCCGTTCCTGTAGATCGAGATATCAGTACCGCGCATACCGTAATCTATCGCGGCAATAACACGGCCCGAGCACTCGTCTCTCATTACGGAATTGTTCGCTATGAAGCGTTCAAATCCGTTTACATTGATATCCATGGCCAGCGGCTTCAGCTTCATGGAATCGAGCAGATCAAAATAAGCATCGCACTGTTCTCTCTGAATGGCGGCTGCCCAGACACTGCACATTTTTACGCCGTTCTTTTCATATACATTATTGATCCTGTACTGGAATGAGTACGCATCGGGATCGAGTGACAGGTTCTGGCTCATGTTGTAGCTTACTATGCCCTGCAGATCCTCATTGCTGGCGAAGGGGATCTCCATGTTCCTGCTTATGCAGCTCCTGCCCGGGAGCGAACAGAAGGCGACCTGTCCCGAGGTGGATATATTGCTCAGATTCAACGTACGGGTAATCTTCGCGCGCCAGTCCTTTACATTCGAAGAGGTGACCCTCGTCAGGTTTTCATCATTTTCTATGAGGATAAGCTGACGTACACTCACGGAATTCCTGCCCGGTTTTCCGACAGCGATCTTTATTGCATATTCTCCGAAATCAAAAGCAAAACAGGTCTTTCCGTGAGCTTCCGAAAAAAGCTCCTTTCCAGCCTTGGGCGATAATTCGATCTTGCGGCTCAGCAAAGCTTTTGCCGACTTTAAGTTTTCTTTATCCTTCATCTATATATCCTTTCAAAACAGGTGATCAATCACGATCAGTCGATATGATACTTCTCGGCAAGATAAGCGCTGATTGCGCTTATATCATAGGCGCCGGCATTTGATACAACGATCAGCTCGGCTATATCGACGTTGCTGCCGCCTACGGTCAGTGTATTCGATCCGGAGAGCTGTGCAGTGAGGAGCTGCCAGCCGGTATCGCTTCCGGCAGCATCTGTAATGCCGGTATTCGTCAGGAAACCTGCTCCGTTTGTTCCGGCGAAAACAAAATTGACAGGAGCCGAATCACGGTTCTTCGCGACGGCAATGATAGAATAGTTACTGCCGTAATATCCGCTTCCCAGACTGGAGGAAGTCATCTTCGTCGAGGAATCAAATCTGATATAACGTGACCAGTTTCCGGTACCGCCCGCCGAAGCACCGAGAGAAGAATCGGTAGTAGCTCCGTCAAGCGCCACATACGGTCGTGCGGAGGTACTGGTCGTGAGCTTTCCGGTCGCCGGCTGTCTGCTGTTCATCGAGCTGATCTCGACCTTTCCGTCAGCCTCATAATTCAGCGGAGTGATCGAGGGCTCTATCACGAGCTTGTACGATCCGGATGAAAGCTCCGGCATCCCGCTGATATAAACATAATTGCTGAGCACAGGCTCTCCCATCTTGCCGTTGATGCTGAGGGGAGTCACGGCGCATACAAGAAACTTTCCCGCATAAGAGGAACTGATCGTGATAGAAGCGTTCTTTTCTGAAGGAAGGAGGGTGTAATTCACCGGATACTGAGCGAACACCGTTCCGTACAGGAGTTCCTCATATTCATGCTCACCGGGATAACCCGATGTATGAAAATCGCCGGTGCAGATATACCACTGATAAAGATCGGCATAGTAATATTCATAATTCTTTGAATAGTAATCCGGTGTCGCTGTGATCGTCATGCCAGCCGCATTATACAGATCGGCATCGACATCGCTGCCGCTCGCCTTGATAGTGACCTTTTCAATGATCGGGACGGGACGCTCGAGCTTTACCTCATTGGCAAGACCTGCCTTCAGATTGAGCTTACTTCCGTCGGAGGACACATACTGATCGTCAAAGCGGTAGAGCTGTACGTTTTTTCCGAAAAGTGACACCGATTCATTTTCATACGCCGAAAGCTCATTATTGATCTCCGCAAGACGCACGGAGAGCTCCGCCGGCACAGGAGCCGCGTTCAGCAGCTCGTTTTCGATCCTGTATTTTTCCGTAATAAGAGAATCAAGCTCGTCAAGCCTTGACTCGACAGTATCCTGCGCGGCGTAATAGGTATTCGGCAACTGATTGAGTTTTTCGGCCATCGAATAACCGGTGACGAGAGTCCCTCCGACCATTACAAGGATGAACGATATCAGCACAAAGCCTATGATGACCTCCAAGAGGGAGAAGCCGCATCTTGATCTCATCTTCATTCGTAACTCTCCCATATCAGATACGAGGTCCGGTGAAAGCCCACAGGACATTATTGATATTGTCATTGATCTGCTGGAACGTCGTCTGAAAATCCGTCAGACTGTTCACGTCGAATATGGTATCGGTACCGAAAGCATTCTGAAGCGCAGTTCTGTCATTCGCCGACATTCCGTCGCAGAGACTGATCAGGTATGTGGTCGATTGATAGTCATTTACTATTTTCCCGGCCCAATTCCTCATATATTGTCTTGCGCCTCTGTTAAAAGCATCCTCAACTGATGAAAAGATATGGCTGGTGTTCTTCTGATGGGATATGGTGTTATTAGTCGAAAACCAGCTGCCGGTCTCGATATAGATATCTCTGCTGTTGTTGTTATATGCAACGTAAGAGGGCTTTCTGTTCGAGCCGGTATAAAAGGAGAGCACGTCAGAGGCGTTGCCTCCGGTGATGGACCAGGCGTTCATGGCGCCGTCAGTCATCAGGACGAGGAAATTCGTACCCATTTCGGTGCCGCTCGCCTCAAGGGCCTTCAGCTGATAATAAGCGTAGCGCAGGCCGTCGCCGACATTAGTGCCGCCGTTAGCGATCAGACTGTCAATGAAATCACTGATCTTATCGGCCTCATTGTACGCATTGAAAACGAACTGTGAAGGCACGGAGCCGTCGAAATCGATCTCGCAGGCAGCATAAGAAGAAAACGGGATGATACAGATATTGATCTTATCATTTGCCGAGAGTCCGCTAATGAAATCCATCGCGGA
>JAZRWL010000221.1:0-13224 GCA_045599685.1 Lachnospiraceae bacterium | reverse complement strand
CTTTTGGCACAACGTGTTTTTTATTTGCTGTGTTTTTTTTGCCAAAGCTCATTTCTGTTATAGTTAACCCTTATGGCTTATATTACGACGATAGATGGGAAATGGCTGCGTCATCGGGGGCGGTCTTTACAATAGGCTCTTATATCGCAACGCTTATAAATAAGGTGCTTTCAAAAAATAAAGAATAAACGACACAAAGAAGCGTTTTCTATGATCTTAAAAAAGCAAAAGGTAATATATAGACTTATGAATCTTTCATTGATAGTCTTTATCGGCTATCTTGTAAGAACCTTGGAGTATTAAATGACCCGGAAGGGCGCACTGAATAATATGAAGCATGTTCAACGATTAGTATCCAGGAATATAAAGGCTGGAGGAAATGCCGTGAAGAACAAAGGACGTTTTATAATCGCAATAGTCTTGATTATTACGGCGTGCAGTTGCTTTCTTATTTCATGCAGCACCGTGAAAACATATGGCGAACTGCAGAATTTCAGCTATGGATACGGAAGTTTCTTCGGCGGATATTTTGATTACACACTTTCAACGATAACGGATGACAACGGAAACGAACAGATTTATCTCCGCTATGAAACATCAAATATGGCGAAGCCGGAAACGAAAGCGGGATTTATTAGTCAGTCTGACATGAAGAAGCTGAATGAATTAATTCAAAAATATAAGATAGAGCGCTGGAATGGGTTTGATAAAAGCGATGATGAAATACTGGACGGCTACGGATTCAGCATGAGAGCCGACTATGAAAACCAAACGATAACAGCGCGGGGTTACGAAAGAAGGCCTTTACGTTACAGCGAGGCACATTCTGCTTTGGTTTCCTATTTTGAGGAAACTATGAACAACATGGATAGCATTTTGACAAAAGAATATTTGATCGCGCATACAGATCTGACCGCGGTGGATCTGGAAGGTATTGAGGTGGAAGATTTTATTCAGTACGCACCGCTTTCTCCGTATGATCTTGATGACTATCCTGTAAAGGAGTGGCTGCAAGACTACAAAGAGACCTCTTCCAGAGAAAAGGAAGCAGAAAAAAAGCGGCAAGCAGACTTGTATGACACTTACGAGAAGCAGATTGTGGAATTCGGGTTGACCATTACAGGAGAGCAACTGGAAAAGATATCAAATATCGAAAGCTTTTTCTCCGATTTGGATGATTATAGATCTCGGCGCTTTTTGAACGATTCTCTCTGCACTTACTTTTATGATTTCGATCCCGAGACGGGGCTGTACACATCAAATTATAATTATGCCTTTAAGCCCATCAATGGCAATTTGGAAATATATATTGATGGCGTCCCGGCCGATACCATAAAAATGACGGCCCTGAAAGAATTTTATAAAGAAAAGATTGAGGCATATCAACTTGCCGTAACAGAAGAGCAACTGGAAAAGATATCAGATACCGAAAGCTTTTTCTGCTATTTGTATGATTTTACAGACTGGTTTTATAAGGACCGATATGATTTCGATCCTGAGACGGGGTTATACACATTTGATGGAAAAAACTTTGCTTTTAAGCCCATCAATGGCAATCTGGAAATATATATTGATGGCACCCTGGCTGATACCCTAAAAATGATGGACTTGAAAGAAATTTATAAAGAAGAGATTGAGGCATACCAGCTTATCGTAACAGAAGAGCAACTGCGTATTGTAGGGAGGCAGTTTTTTACAGATCTATCTTACATAAACAGACAACAATATTCATCTCTCCATGACGTCAAGCGGGAATACTTTGGTGAACCGGAAAAACAAGATTTAAGGATAACCGTAAACAGCAAAGAAATGGACAATACGATGGGGAAACCTTGTCCTGTATATCATTTTGAGATGGAAAACGAAAAATGGAATTTTTATATCGTGAATGACAAAGTCGGAACGATGGAGTATGTTTCACCTTTCGTATACTTCGCGGATGAGATAGCCGAATATAATATTCACTGCCCGGAAGATTGTTTTTTTGAAGTGAATTTCGAGAATATATTTTACTGGGCTAATACAATCATGAATCATGACTTGGACAAAGAGCCGGCAGCATTTTTAACTTATGATGAGGAAAAAGATACCTATGGTTTAGACAATGGAATCCCTTATTATTATTCAGGCGATTCAAAAGGTAATTACGACATAATCTATCGAGGAGAAGTAATCGGCTCCTTTACTGTTGCGGAGGAGACACAATGACAGATGAAACTATAGATACTACAATATTTTGAAATGATATATTCGAGGCGGACACCTGGCGGAATGCAAATGTCATCGTAGGCGAAACCGGTGAATTCCCCGTAACCGTCCGTGTTGACAAAGGTGTTATAATAAAAGGTGAAAAAGAGACGGCGGTCTTCATCGATATCCGGAAAGACCCGGTCGCCGTATCCCCGCTGATACAGGAAAGGATGCCTATTATGAAAGACATGAAAGCTGCGAAATTTACGCCCGATCCCGAATCCACGAAGGACAGTCATCTCACCGGCTGTTTCCCGATCGATTATGACTACTCCGCGGACACTCACAGGATTCTGCGCGCGGTAATGGTATTCGTCGATTTTCCGAACTGTCCCGCGAGCGAGCTGCACAACCGCTACGGAAGCTTTGACTATTATTATGATGCTCTCGCCGTCGAAGGGCTCGAGTTCTTCAAAAAAGCGTCCTTCGGAAAGATGAATTTCACGATCGACAAGGTTGACAAATGGTTCCGAATGCCCCTTCCGGACTATGATTATCACATGGCCAGAGTCATGGAAGGAAAGGACCACCGACATTACATAGAAGAGGTCGTAAAGCTCACCGAGGATGAGGTCGATTACCGCAAGTATGACATGCTGTACATCGTTCCCCCGAAGAGTGCCGTAAATGTCCCTTATTCGCCTACCATGTGCGCCCGCAACGTATCTGATATCATCACGAAGTACGGCGCCAGAGTCGGCCTCGCGGTCACGGTCGGACAGGATATGCATCCGCGCCGCGGAAAGCTGCTCGTCCATGAGACGGGACACATGACCGGTATGCCCGACTATTATACCTACCATCCCGAAGAAGGTGAGACTCCGTTCGCACACTGCGGAGGCTGGGATGTCATGGGATGGATCGAGGGCCTCGCTCCCGATTTCCTCGGCTACGGAAAATGGCGCTACGGCTGGTTCGATGATGATCAGGTTGAGGTCTTCACCGAAAAGGGCGCCTATGAGCATTTCATCACGCCCGTCGAGCTCGAAAAAGGCAATAAGCTCGCGGTCATCCCGATAGATGAGCATTCGGGTTATGTTGTCGAAAGCCGCAGGGGGCTTGCCCTTGACGCCGCTCTCGAAGATCGTCAGGGTGTGCTCATTTACTATGTAAACGGATATAAGGGAAGCGGCGACGGCTGCCTGACGATCTGCCCTCCCGATCCCGCGAAGTATCGCAGACTGGACAGAGGAGATAACGAAGAGCTCTTCTCGAATCTTCCCGGACAAGTCGATACCTTCACTGACAAAGAGCACGGGATCACCGTAACGGTCATTGATTCCGGAGCATTCGGCGACAAGATCCGCATCACTATCGAATAATGTACCGTCAGTCGCGGCTGCGGAGATGGACCACCGGTATATGAAAGCCGGTGGTCTTTTGTCATTCTGCCGGAATACGGTAGTAAATATCGAAAAATGTGCTATCATATAGGCTGTATCCGGAGGAGAGAGAAATGTCTGAAAAGATCAATAAGTCAGAAGAAGTCAAAAACGGCAATGCCGTAGCGGGAGTCACAAAAAAGCAGTACGCTGCCGCGATACTGCTGGTAATACTGGAATCATTCGGCTTCAGCCTTATGTCGATGTTCGTAAAGCTCGCCGGTGATCTGCCGGTCATGGAAAAGGCGTTTTTCAGGAATGCCGTGGCCGCGGTAGTGGCGCTGATAATGCTTATCCGCAGGCCGCCGGAGCGGGGGTCGTTCAAAAAGAACATTCCCGATTTGTTTTTCCGCTGCTTCTTCGGCTGCATCGGACTGATACTGAATTTCTGGGCCATAGATCACATGGTACTTGCCGACGCGAACATCCTGAATAAGATGTCTCCGTTCTTTGCCATGCTCGCGTCCATATTCATTCTGAAAGAGATCCCCAGCAAATTCCAGTGGGCCGTGACAGCGCTCGCATTCGCGGGTGTGCTCTTTATCGTAAAGCCCACCTCGGGTGTCGCCAGTCTGCCGGCTCTCGCCGGACTCATAGGCGGCCTGGGAGCCGGTGTCGCTTATACATATGTCAGAAAGCTCGGAAAGAACGGACTGAGGGGCCCTGCCATCGTGTTCAGTTTTTCGCTGTTTTCGATGCTCGCGACGCTTCCTTTCTTCATTTTCTCATTCGAGCCGATGACGACCTCACAGCTTCTGTGCCTGCTGGGAGCGGGCGGAGGAGCCACGATCGGCCAGTTCTGCGTGACGAAGGCCTATGCCCTCGTACCTGCGCGTTATATCTCGGTCTTTGATTACTCACAGGTCATCTTCGCAGGTATGTGGGGAATGGTTATTTTCGGCGAATATCCCGACTGGCTGAGCATAGTCGGCGGAGCGATAATAATCGTAGCCGCGGTGCTCATGTGGAGATACAACCGTGACAGAGGTTGAGGACCGGCTTTCGCCGGAGGAAAAGAAAAGGAAACTGTACCTGAGGCAGAAGGAGATGCTCGAGGGTTTTCTTGCACGCGGCGCGATCTCACAGGCGCAGTTTGATAAGAGCTTCGGTGACCTGACCGAAAAAATGGGGATGGGAAAAATGAGAGTGACGTTTATACATCACAGCGGATTTTTTGTAGAACAGCCGGATGCCTGCTTCCTGTTCGATTACTGGAAGGGGGAACTGCCGGAACCCGGGAATAGACCGCTTTTTGTCTTCGTCAGTCATTTTCACGGCGATCATTTCGATCCGAGGATCTTTGAATACGCAAAGACCGGGGCTGAGGTCAGCTGGATCCTCGCTGATGATATCAAGAAAAAGAAAGTCCCGCAGGAGTTGCTCTCCCGCGTGATTTTTGCGGCGCCGGGCAGAGAATATCAGGTCGAATGCGGCGGTGTCAGGGTCGATTTTCAGACGCTGCGCTCTACCGACAGCGGGAATGCCTATCTGATCCGCCACGGCGGAAAGACAATCTATCACGCCGGAGATCTGCATCTGTGGCTTTGGCGCGAGGATGAGGCGGCTGACTGTAAGATGCGCGAGGCCTATGAAAAAGAGACCGACCGACTCAGGGGACTGTCGATAGACGCGGCGTTTCTGCCGCTGGATCCGAGGCAGGAGATCGAGGACCGCCCGAAGGGCCTGGATCATCTGGCGCGGAAGGCAAGGCTCGGGCGCATCTATCCGATGCACTGCCAGCAGGATTTTTCGGTCGTGGAGCAGTTGATAAACGATACGTGCTCAGATCCTTACAGAGATGCGATCTGTCCCATAGACCGGGATGGCTATTCAGAAGAAATATAGTAAAAACGTTCGCCGCGGACGCAATACCCGGCAGAAAGGCAGGAAAAGAACATGAAATTCAAAATGGTGCATGAGAATTACAACGTAAAGGATCTGGATGTTTCACTGGCCTTTTACAAAGAGGCGCTGGGACTCACCGAGGTACGCAGAAACGTGGCGGCCGACGGCTCGTTCATCATCGTTTATGTAGCGAATGAGGAGAGCGATTTCCAGCTCGAGCTCACCTGGCTGCGCGATATGGACCGCCCGTACGATCTCGGCGACTGCGAGTTCCATCTGGCCTTCCGTGTCGATGATTATGAGGCGGCACACGCGAAGCACAAGGAGATGGGCTGCATCTGCTTCGAGAATCCGAAGATGGGGATCTATTTCATCACGGATCCGGACGGATACTGGCTGGAGGTCCTGCCCACGAGGAAGAAATAAGTATCGCCCGGGTGAAAAACGAACACCTTTATAACGCGGAGAGCCGGAAAATACCGGCTCTCCGCTTTTTCGCCGGGGAAACGGAAACCGCGTCACTTGCTATTTTTCCGCAAAAATAATATCATATAACATGGTATATTGTGGCGGTATATGCCGTGAACATATCGCGATATTCCGCGGCTGTTCCGTGAAGGAGTGATAAATTGGCACATTTTGTCGAATTTGAAAATGTAAATAAAATCTACAGGATGGGAGAGGTAGAGATACACGCTCTGCACGAAGCCTCATTTTTCATAGAAAAGGGCGAGATCTGCGTCATAGTAGGGCCCTCCGGCGCCGGAAAGACAACGCTTCTTAATATCCTGGGCGGGATGGACGCGCTCAGCTCGGGCCGCGTATACATAGACGGTGAGGATATCTCGCAATATACGCGAAAACAACTCACCACCTACCGCCGCTACGATGTGGGCTTCGTATTCCAGTTTTATAACCTCATACAGAATCTTACCGCGCTCGAAAATGTCGAGATGGCGACGCAGATCTGCCGCAGACCGCTCGATGCAATGGATATGATCAGGAACGTGGGCCTGGAGGACCGTGCGGCGAATTTTCCCTCGCAGCTTTCGGGCGGGGAGCAGCAGCGCGTCTCGATTGCCAGGGCGATGGCGAAGAATCCGAAGCTCCTGCTTTGCGACGAGCCCACTGGAGCGCTCGACTATGTGACCGGAAAGCAGATATTGAAGCTCCTGCAGGATACGAGCCGCAGCACCGGGATGACAGTAGTGATAATCACGCACAACAGCGCCCTCACTGCGATGGCGGACCGCGTGATCCGCGTAAAAAACGGCACGGTGATCTCGCAGACCGTGAATGAAAATATAGTACCGGTAGAGGATATTGAGTGGTAGATCATGCTGAAAAGATCGCTTTTGCGTACAATTAAAGGCTCCATAGGACGCTTTCTCGCGATTTTTTCGATAATCGCTCTCGGGGTCGGATTTTATGCCGGCCTGAAGGTCACACGCGAATCCATGGTAAAGACCGCGGACGGATATTTCAGAGAGCTGGGGCTCTTCGATTTCAGACTGGTGAGCACGCTCGGGCTTACGGAGGCTGATGTCGAGGTATTTTCGGCGGTCGATGGGGTAAAAAAGGCCGTCGGCTCTGTCAGCGCGGATTTCATTTTTACGAATGACGGCGGCAATAACGCGGTATATCACGCGCATGAGCTCACGGACGGGATGAACGGTGTCGAGCTCGTGTCGGGGGCTATGCCGCAGTCACCCGATGAATGCCTGCTTGATGCAAAATTCGCAGGCGAAGACAGTATCGGTACCGAAATAGTCCTTTCGTCTGTCAATTCAGAGGATACCTTCGATATTTTCGCTTACGATTCCTATACCGTCACGGGGCTGATAAATGCCGCTTATTATGTGAATTTTGAACGCGGCTCCACGAGCCTCGGAAACGGTGATGTCGCAGGCTTTGTCTATCTGCCCCATGAGGGTTTTTCCGCGGATTATTATACCGAGATCTTCCTTTCCGTCGATACGGATGCGGAGATCTATTCAGATGAATATGAGGAGCTCACCGACGGTATGACTGACGGGTTCGAGGAGCTTCTTGAGGAACGCGCCGATATCAGATACAGCGATATCGTGGACGAGGCGCAGCAGGAGATAGACGAGGCCCGTGAAAAGGTTGATGACGCGGACCTTGAAATGGAAGACGCGCAAAAGGAGCTTGATGACGGAAAAAAGAAGCTCGCTGACGGAAAGACCGAGCTCGAAGATGCGAAAAAGGAACTGGAGGACGGGAAAAAAGAGCTTGCCGACGCCGAGAAGGAATTAAAAGATAAGCGAAAAGAGGCGGAGGATGCTCAGGAAAAAATAAACGACGGCTGGGAACAGTATCATAAGGAGTATGACGCTGCCGCGGAAGCCTTTGCGAAGGCTGAGGCTGAGCTAAAGGAAAACCTCGCCGCTCTCGATGAGGCGAGGGCGCAGTATGAGGCTGCCATTCCCTTTATGCACCCTGAGGCCGCCGCAGCAGCGGAGGCGGAGCTCGCCGGAAAGGAGGCACTCCTTTCGCGGGCGGAGGCACAGTATGAGGCGGAATATGCCGCTGCCATGGCGGCTTTTGAGGTGGCAGAGCAGGAACTCATCGACGGCCAGGAGGAGCTCGATGAGGGATATGAAAAGATCGAGGACGGAGAAAGAGAGATAGAGGACGCGCGCCGCGAATTGGAGGATGGAGAGAAAAAGGTCGGGGACGCCGAAAAGAAGATCGCTGATTCCGAAAAAGAGATAGAGGACGGCGAAGCGGAGCTCGCGGACGCAAAGAAAAAGGTCGAGGATGCCCGTATCGAAGTGGAGGACGCGCAGAAGGAACTGGATGAGCTCGAGGAGGCGACGGTCTTCGTGCTGGACCGCTCGACGAACATAGGATACGCGAGCCTTGACAATGACGCCGAGATAGTGAACGGCATAGCAAAGGTCTTCCCGCTGTTTTTCTTTCTGGTGGCGGCTCTCGTATGTATTACTACGATGACGAGGATGGTTAGCGAAAAGCGCACGGAGAACGGCGTTTTGAAAGCGCTGGGATATTCGGACGCCGCGATCATCGGCCAGTATCTGGTATACGCGGGCAGCGCCTCCGCAGCGGGCTGCACTGCGGGCTTCCTGCTCGGGTCAAAATTCCTGCCGTATACCATATGGGAAATATATCATATAATGTACGCAATAGAGAGACCTTGCGTCTATATCGTGGATCTGCGGCTTTTTGCCATGTGCTCGGCGCTTTATCTTTTCTGTGCGCTGGGCGCCACCCTTCTCGTCTGCAGGCGCGACCTGCGCGAGAGCGCGGCGCAGCTCATCAGGCCGAAAGTTCCCACGTCGGGCAGACGGATCCTGCTTGAACGGGTCACGTTCCTGTGGAGGCGGCTGCCGTTCCTGCACAAGGTCTCCGTACGCAATATCATACGGTACAGACGCCGTATGATAATGATGATAACAGGTATAGGCGGCTGTACGGCGCTGCTTCTGACCGGCTTCGGCATAAGGGATTCGATCCAGCCGATACTGGATTATCAGTTCGACCAGATATCGGTCTTTGACGCTTCGGTCTATTTCCTTGATGAGCCTGACCGGGAGACACTTGATGAGTTTGAGGAGGAGGCTGTACAAAACGCATCGGTATACGCTTATGTGTACAGCGAATCGGCGGATCTGGATACCGGGGACGGGATCGTATCGGTAGAACTGATAGTAAATGACGGCGATCTGTCACCGTTCTGGGACATCCATTGCGGCAGTGAAGCGCTTCCTGTGCCCGGACCGGGCGAGGCACTCATAGATTATCGCGTGGCCGACCAGTACGGGGTGGAGGTCGGAGACGAGCTGGAACTCACGGATAATGACCTGCGCTCCCTGACGGTAAAGATCGCGGGGATCTATGACAATTATCTGTATGATTACCTCTTCGTGAGCAGTGAGACCGTGGCCACGCAGTGGGACAGTGTGCCCGCCGCCAATATGGCCTATGTAAACTTCCTGCCCGAACGCGACGCACATGAGGCCGGAGCTGCTTTCCTCGCGGTGGACGGTGTGGGAAGCGTCTCGATCAATGAAGATATGATGACAAGAGTCGGAAACATGCTGGAGAGCCACGATTACGTCGTGCTCATCGTGCTGGTCTGCGCCGGAGCGCTTTCCTTCATCGTGGTATACAATCTCACGAATATCACGATCACGGAGCGTTCGCGTGAGGTCGCGACACTGAAGGTCCTCGGCTTTTACAGAAATGAGCAGAACTCATATATATTCCGCGAGAATATCATTCTTACGGTGATAAGCGCCGTCTGCGGTATCCCGATGGGGATAGCGCTGCTTCGGTATGTGATGTCGCAGATAAAGATCAATTCGATGTATTTCGGCTGCACGCTGCTGCCGGGAAGCTACATCTGGGCGCTGGTCATCACCTTTGCCTTTACACTGGCAGTCGATCTCGCTCTGACAGGGAAGCTCGCACGTGTCAATATGGCGGAGGCCATGAAGGCGATAGAATAAGGAAGCATCATAGGAAGCAAAAGATCAGGAGAATCATTATGATCACAGAGCTATTGATCAGGACATTCATCAGGGACAGAGAGAATACGGGCGATCCCGCTATAAGAGGAAAGTACGCGAGCCTCGCGGGCTTCACCGGTATCGCCGCGAATATCGCACTTTTTATTCTGAAGCTTTCGGTCGGACTCATATCGGGAGCGGTATCCGTGATCGCGGATGCCTTCAATAACCTTTCCGACGCAGGTTCTTCAGTCGTGACGCTCGTAGGTTTCCGCCTGTCCGGAAAACATGCGGACAGTGAGCATCCGATGGGGCATGGCCGCATGGAATATATCAGTGCGTTCGTCGTGGATGTGATGATACTTATCGTGGGCTTTGAGCTGTTGAAGTCTTCCTTTGAAAAGATTCTTGATCCGACGCTCCCTGATGTGAGTGTGACGGCGCTGATCCTGCTGGGCGTGGCGATCTGCGTGAAGCTCTGGATGTTCCTGTTCTACGGAAGGATCGCGAAGATGATCGATTCCGCTGCTATCCGCGCGGCGTCACTGGACAGCATCTCCGACGTGGCGGCGTCCGCGCTCGTCCTTATCACGGCTATCCTCGCAAAGACGACCGGTCTGATGCTCGACGGCTGGGCCGGACTCATCGTGGCGGGCTTCATTCTATTTACCGGGATAAAGGCGGCGAAGGAGACGATAGAGCTGCTTTTGGGCGGTGCGCCGGATCCGGAGCTCGTAGAAGAAATATACGCCTTTACACGGGAGTATTATCCGGACATTATCGGTATGCATGATCTGATGATCCACGATTACGGTCCCGGCCGTAAGATCTGCTCATTTCATGCGGAGATACCGCAGGACGCAGATATAGTACGTGCGCACGAGATCGTGGACATGATGGAACGGAAGATGTTCGAGCGTTTCGGCTGTATCGTAGTGATACACATGGATCCACTCGCAGTAAATGATGAAAGAGTGGACGAATTCAGAAGGTTCACGGAAGAGTGTGTGAAGGAGGTCGATCCGGCGTTTTCGATACATGATTTCCGGATGACCGACGGCGAGGATAATATCAATCTGATCTTCGATATGATAATCCCGCTTGATTGCAGTCTCGAAAACAGCGAGGCCGCGAGGCTCGTCGCCAGGCATATCACGGAGAAGCAGCCGCGCTGCAGCGCCGTGATACATGCCGAGCATCCCTTTGTGTAAAAGAAAACACCAGTATATGACACGATAATAAACAGGAGGTCGATCATGAAAAAGAACAGGCTCATCGCCATAATGGCAGCTGCGATGCTGCTTCTTGCCGCGTGCGGAGGAGATACCGGGAATATCTCCGGCTCATATGAAAAGCTCCCGCAGGCGACCACGGAGAACGCAAAAGAGACGGATACACAAAAAGCCGCCGATACCGGATCCATGGCTGCGGAGACAGATACTGCTGCGGCTTCGACGACGGAGGCGGCAAAGGAGACGACAACAGCCGGCACGATCGCGGCTGATACTGCGGTAGCAGTGCCCGAGACGACGGCAGCTCCCGAGACGACGGCAGCTCCCGAAACGACGGCAGTTCCTGAGACAAAGGCTGCCGGGACAAAGACCGCGGTCTTCGGCGGCGATACCAGGATACTCCCGATCACGCCTATAGAATCAAAATATACGCTGAATTATTACACCGGAGAGGGAGAATCCTACCGGATCGCGATGGAGACAGAACTCGTGAATTATTCTTTGGATGAGGAAGAATATCCCGAGCTCGACGGAGCGATAGCGGATTATTTTGACGGATGTGATGAGGCGATACTGGCAGAGATAGATTCGGTAGTCGGAGAAGCACGCGAATTCACTGCTTCACAGGACGAAGAGGCTTACGGGGCCTGCTACAGCGACCTTTATACCGGCAGGGTGCAGAGGTCAGATACGAAGGTCTTTTCCGTGCTTACCGAAAGGGACAAGTATTACGGAGGAGTGCACGGCTCATATTACTATGACGCGGTGAATTTTGACTCGCAGACAGGTCGTATGCTCGCTATAGATGATATTTTCGCGGACGAGGGGGGCCTTGCGGAAAAGCTTTCCGAGGGTCTCATCTCCGCTTACGGAGAGGATGCATTTACGCTCATCTCGGGATCGCTCGAGGATTCGGTGCAGCGGATTATAGATGACGGCAGACTGGTATTCTGCCTGAATTACAGCGGAGTCACCGTGTATTTCAACACCGGAGAGCTCAGTTCATACTCCGCGGGCAGTTTTCAGGTCTCATTTTATCCGGAGACGGACGGAGATATCCTGAAACCGGAGTATTTTGCGATGCCGGACAGGTACTTCCAGAGCTTGCAGCCGAATGCCTGGACCATGAAGGACGTGAACGGCGACGGTATCCTTGAGACCGTGGCCGTCAATGTGGGATACAATTACGAATACGGTTATTCCTTTATAGATGAAGTAACGGTCAATGTCAGGGGCAGCGAGTTGAAGCTCTCATCCCTGTCTTATTATGACGCGGAGCTGTATCTCGTAAAGAACGGTGATAATACTTATATATATATCAATTTCCTCGGCGATAATGATTACCGGAATATTGTAACGGTCGATATCACGAACGGTACACCGGTCCTTGCAGGTGAGGATTCGTGGGGAAGGAACGGAAGTCCGGCGATACTGTATTATGAATGCGGCGAATGGGGCGGCCCCGAGTACAGCGCGTTGGCTCAGACCTATGTGTGGACCGATCCTGAGGGCTTTTATGCGCAGGTCCGTACGGATATCTTCAGTACAGTATCGGGGATGCAGGTCTTCGTGACAGGTGACGACGGCACACCCATGCCCGCAGAAGACTGGTATCGGCTGACCGGGACGACGGAGCTCACCCTGAAGCAGGATATCGAAGGAGAGGTCATCGATCTCGCCTCCGGCGAGCCGAACGGGGAGAAGATCTCTCTGTCAGCGGGCACGAAGCTCACATATGCCTTCACGGATAACAGGACCTATGGCGAGCTCTACACTGAGGACGGTATCCTGGTACGTCTGACTCTGGACAGTACGGACTGGCCGCGGACCGTTCAGGGCATAGAGATATATGACCTTTTCGACGGAGTCATGTTTGCGGGGTGAGGATATGGCCGGCGGCTGTGCGCTCTGTCCGCGTGAATGCGGTGCGGACCGGACTTCGGGTGAAACAGGTTTCTGCAATGTGAGCGGTGAGGGCGTCATGCTCGCCCGCGCCGCGCTGCATATGTGGGAGGAGCCCTG
>JAZRWL010000220.1:0-4730 GCA_045599685.1 Lachnospiraceae bacterium | reverse complement strand
CCGCCTCTGCTATGTCGTGGCCGAAGAGGGCGCTGACAAAGCCCGCATCGAAAACGAGATCAAGACGATGCCGAAGTATTTTTCCGACTACGAGACTACCGTTATTTTCATAGATGAAGAGACGATGAAGAGCAAGCACAGCGGAATGCCGCACGGCGGCAGTGTCATCCGCAGCGGCAGGACGGGACTTGAGCATGAGAGCCGCCAGGTGGGGGAGCTTTCGCTTTCTCTCGAATCGAATCCGCAGTTCACCGCGAGCATACTTGCCGCCTGCGCGAGAGCGATATACCGCATGGCGCAGCGCGGACGCAGCGGCTGCTGCACGATCTTCGATATAGCTCCTGCGGACATGAGCCCGTTAAATCGCGAGGATATGCTCGCACATGTGCTGTAATACAACGCCGGACGCGGTGAACCGATATTAATGAAAGGAAGCGCAGGATCTCCTGCCTGAGTCGAAATGGGTGTAAAGGTTTGTAAATTCGGAGGAAGCTCTCTGGCCGACGCAAAGCAGTTCCGCAAGGCTGCAGATATCATAAAAAGTGACCGTGAAAGAAGATATGTGGTAGTATCCGCTCCCGGCAGACGCTTCAAGGAGGATATTAAGGTCACGGATCTTCTCATTTCCTGCTTTGAAACGGCGTCATCCGGCGACGGGATGGGCGAAGCCTTTGAATGTATCAAACAGAGATTCGACGGGATCGTGAGCGGGCTCGGGATAAAGCTCGATCTCAGGACGGATTATTCGAGGATAGAGGACGCGGTCGCGGCCGGAGCGGGAAAAGATTATCTCGTGAGCCGCGGAGAATATCTGAATGCAAGGATAATGGCCGCGTTTCTTGGTTACGACTTCATCGATGCCACGGAAGGAATATGGTTCCGGACAAACGGAGAGCTGAACGACAGAAGGACCTACGAATCGCTGGGAAAGGTCCTGTCAGAGCATGAACGCGCGGTCATCCCCGGCTTTTACGGTTCCTTGCCGAAGGGCAGGGTAAAGACCTTTTCACGCGGCGGCTCGGATATCAGCGGAGCGATCGTCGCGAGAGCGGTCAAGGCCGATATCTACGAGAACTGGACCGATGTCTCGGGAATGCTCATGGCTGATCCCCGTATCGTGGCTGATCCCGAACCGATCGAGATCCTTTCATATCGCGAGGTTCGTGAGCTCGCCTATATGGGCGCCACAGTCATGCACGATCAGGCCATCCTGCCGGTACGCGAGGTCAGCATCCCGATCAATATCAGGAACACGAACGAGCCGGACGCGCCGGGCACGATGATCCTTCCCCGTGAAAAATGTCCGGACACAGGCCGTTCTATCACCGGCATCGCGGGCAGCAGAGGTTTCGCTTCCATTGATATCGAAAAGCTCAGCATGAACCAGGAGACCGGCTTCGGACGCAGGATAATGAGCATCCTGGAGGATTTTGCGATCCCCTTTGAGCACCTGCCTACCGGTATCGATACGATGTCGGTCGTCGTACAGTCAAGATTCCTGGACGGACGCGAGGATCAGATAATCGAGGATATTTACAGGGAGACCGCCTCAGATCATGTCAGCATTGACCATGATCTGGCGCTGGTGGCTATCGTCGGACGCGGTATCGGAAAAGACAAGGGGATCTCTTCTACGGTCTTCAAGGCGCTCGCGGACGAGAATGTGAATATCAGGATGATCGACCAGAGCTTCGGCAGCAACAATATCATCATCGGCGTGTGCGGCGAGGATTGCGAGAGAGCCATACGTGCGATCTACAGCTGCTTCAGCAGCAAATAATATAACACAATATTTGAATTATCCTTGACTATATGTTATCATTCGATACAGTAACTGTTTCTTATCAACGACGTTCTTCATATCGGAAAGGAAAGGATCATGAGTATTGAAAAGATCATCGAAAGTGTGAACGCCAGAGCCGATAGGCTCAATCTGGCAAGTGACAGGATATGGGAGTATGCCGAAACGGCCTTCACCGAGAACAGATCAATGGAGGAACTGTGTTCGATACTCGAGGCTGAGGGCTTCGAGGTGAAAAAGGGCATAGGCAATGTCGAGACGGCCTTCTCAGGCAGCTTCGGCAGCGGAAAGCCCGTCATCGGCCTTCTCGGCGAATATGACGCCTTGTTCGGCCTTGATCAGGTCGCGGGAGCTACCGAAAAGGTGAGCGAGCACGCGGGCTGCCCGGGCCATGGTTGCGGACACAACATGCTCGGCGTGGGCTCTCTGGCAGCGGCTATCGCGGTCAAGGATTATCTGCAGGAAACAGGAGCCCCGGGCACGATCATTTATTACGGCTGCCCCGGTGAGGAGGGCGGATCAGGCAAGGCCTTCATGGCCAGAGAAGGTGTCTTCGACTGTCTGGATGCGGCAATCACCTGGCATCCCGGCTGTGTGAATGCCGTATCACCTACGAGCTCACTCGCAAACATCCAGGCAAGGTTCAAGTTCCACGGTGTCTCCGCTCATGCGGCGGGCGACCCCTATAACGGAAGATCGGCTCTGGACGCGCTCGAGCTCATGAATATGGGCGTGCAGTTCCTGCGTGAGCACATCATCCCTGAGGCAAGAGTGCATTACGCGATCACGAACACCGGCGGTTTTTCCCCGAATGTAGTACAGCCGGAGGCCGAGGCAATCTATCTTACCCGTGCTCCCTGGAACAAGGAAACGAAGGAGATATTCGACTGGGTCATCGACATCGCAGAGGGTGCCGCGAAGATGACTCATACGACGATGGAATACGAGTTCATCAAGGCCTGCTCAAACGTCATCAATAATGTCGTCCTCGAGCGTGCGATGTATGAGAATCTCAAAAAGATCCCGATGCCCGAATATACCGAAAAGGAGCTCGAGCTCGGCGCGATCTACAGCAGCACCGGCCCTGGGAAGGACAATCTCATCCAGAAATTCGGCGCAAACGATCCCGAGATCGAAAATTATATCAAAGAGCATCTCGGCGGCCCTTACAATGATTTCGTCATCCCTTACGCCCCGTCGGGACTGCCTATGGGCGGCTCCACCGATGTCGGCGATGTGAGCTGGGTATGCCCTACCGCACAGATCAATACCGCTACCTGGGCTGCCAATACGCCCGGCCATAGCTGGCAGATAGTATCGCAGGGCAAGTCCGACGCGGCACACAAGGCTACGCTTTATGCCGGTGAGGTCATGGCTGCTACTGTCATCGACATGCTGAATGATCCCGATATGCTCGCGGCGGCGAAGAAGGAGCACGCCGACAGAGTCGGTCCGGACGGATATATCTGCCCCATCCCCGCCGGAGTGAAGCCGCAGCCCATCCACTGATAAGAAAGGGCGAGCAAAAGACTCAAGGTCCCGCGGGTAAGCTCCCGCGGGATTTTTACGAATAAAGTTCCGAAAGTGAGAAGTTCAATGAAGACTCTTCCGTTTACAAAAGAGGGATTACAGAAAATCCTTGAAAAGTATCCCACCCCGTCCCACATTTACGATGAAAAGGCCATGCATGATAACCTTTTAAAGCTTCGTGAGGCTTTTTCCTGGAATGAGGGATACAGAGAATATTTCGCGGTAAAGGCGGAGCCCAATCCCGTGATACTGAAGCTTCTCCATGAGCACGGCTGTGGCGCCGATTGTTCGTCGCTCACCGAGCTGATGCTGAGCGAGGCCGTCGGTATTAGGGGGGAGGAGATCATGTTCTCCGCGAACTGCGTGCCGGATGAGGAGTTCAGGCTGGCGAGACGTCTCGGAGCGATTATAAACCTCGATGACATCACGCATATCGATTTTCTTGCGGAAAACGGCGGTATCCCGGAAAAGATCTGCTGCCGTTACAATCCCGGCGGAGAATTTCGTCTCGGCAATGAGATAATGGGCAGTCCCGCGGAAGCAAAGTACGGTTTTACCCGTCCACAGCTCACGGAAGGTTTCAGACGCCTGATGGATCTGGGTGCGAAGCAATTCGGACTGCATGCCTTCCTCGCGAGCAATACGACGAATTCGTCCTATTATCCGGAGCTTGCCCGCATCCTCTTTAAAACAGCCGTCGAGCTTCATGAAGAGACCGGAGCAGAGATAACCTTTATCAATCTGAGCGGCGGCATAGGCATCCCTTACCGTCCGGAGGAAAAGAAGGCAGATATCGCGTGGATAGGAGAGCAGGTGAAGAAAGCCTACGACGAGATCATCGTGCCTGCCGGAATGAAAGTATCGCTCTGCACGGAGCTTGGCCGCTTCATCACTGGCCCCTTCGGCTATCTCGTGGCGACGGCGATCCATCGCAAGGATACGCATAAGCATTATATCGGGCTCGACGCCTGCGCGGCTAATCTCATGCGCCCCGCGATGTACGGCGCTTATCATCATATCACGGTCGCGGGAAAGGAGACCCTTCCCTGTGATTACATCTATGACGTGACCGGTTCGTTATGCGAAAACAATGATAAATTTGCGATAGACAGGCCTTTGCCTGAGATCTCGGTCGGTGACCTGATCGTGATCCACGATACCGGCGCTCATGGCTTCTCGATGGGCTACAATTATAACGGAAGACTGCGTTCGGCCGAGGTGCTGCTGCGTCCAGACGGCTCGACTGAGCTCATCCGCCGTGCGGAGACACCGGAGGATTATTTCAGGACCTTTGATTTCATGAATCTGTTCTGATAAAACTGCAAAAGTCAGGAAAAACAGACACTGTAAGACGCGGAAATGCTTTTAACAGTGCCTGTTTTTGTTGCGCAAGGCGGAC
>JAZRWL010000219.1:0-3270 GCA_045599685.1 Lachnospiraceae bacterium | reverse complement strand
ACGGCAGACCCGGCTGGCATATCGAATGCTCCGTGATGTCGCAGAAGTATCTCGGTGAGACGATCGACATCCACGGCGGCGGCGAGGATCTCATCTTCCCTCATCATGAGAATGAGATCGCGCAGAGCGAGGCCGATACCGGAAAACCTTTCGCGAAATACTGGATGCACAATGCTTTCCTCAATATCGACAACCGCAAGATGTCAAAATCGCTCGGCAATTTCTTCACCGTGCGTGACATATCCGAAAAATATGATCTTCAGGTGCTGAGGCTTTTCATGCTGTCGGCGCATTACCGCAGTCCGCTGAATTTCAGCGCGGAGCTCATGCTTGCCGCGAAGAATTCGCTCGAGCGCATCACGAACTGTGCCGCGGCGCTGAAGGATTATATCCAGAGAGCCGAAAGCGGCGAGCCCGACAACGGCGCCGCGGAGGAATACCGCAGGAAATTCGAGGCGGCTATGGATGATGATTTCAATACCGCTGATGCCGTATCGGCTGTATTTGAGCTCGTAAAATACACGAATACCGGCTGCGCGACCGGCTTTTCAAAGGAACAGGCGCAGGCCGCGAATGAGCTTTTGCTGACACTTCTCGATGTACTCGGGATTAGGGCTGAGGATAAGGCCATTCTTCTGGATGAAGAGGTAGAGGCCCTGATAGAGGAGCGCAGGCAAGCCAGAAAGGCAAAGGATTTTGCCCGTGCCGATGAGATCCGCGCACAGCTTCTGGAGATGGGCATAGTGCTTGAGGACACCAGAGAAGGTGTAAAATGGAAGAGAGCATAAGAGCGGAATTTTCGATACCGGAAAGGAAGCTCTCTACAATGACGCCGCAGGCTTTGGCCTATCTCGGAGACGCGGTGTATGATCTCGTAATAAGGACCGTTATTGTGGACCGGGACAACCGGTCCGCGAAACGTATGACAAGAGAGGCTTCCGGCTACGCGCGGGCATCGGCTCAGGCGGATCTCATAAAGAGCATAGAGAGCGAGCTGAACGAAGAGGAATATGATATTTACAGGCGCGGACGCAACGCCAATCCCGGTACGAAGGCCAGACATGCCACTATGGGCGAGTACAGGCTCGCGACGGGCTTTGAGGCGCTGCTGGGTTATTTGTATCTGAAGGGGGAGACCGGGCGCCTCCTTTCTTTAATTCACAGAGGATGGGATAAGCTGAATGAGACTTAAGGAATCGATAATCATCGGCAGGAACGCCGTTCTCGAGGCTTTTCGCTCCGGAAAGCCCATAGACAGACTATTCGTGCTTTCCGGCTGCGAGGACGGACCGGTAAAAAGCATTCTCAGAGAGGCAAAGAAAACGGATGCGGTCGTTTCCTTTGTAAGCGGTCAGAAGCTCGATCAGCTCGCGGACGACACGAAGCACCAGGGCGTGGTTGCTTATGCCGCGGCGTATGAATATGCTGAGCTGGCCGACATCTTTGAGATTGCCGGAAAAAAGGACGAGCCGCCCTTCATTTTCATACTGGATGGGATCGAGGATCCGCACAATCTCGGCGCAATCATCCGTACTGCGAATCTGTGCGGCGCTCACGGGGTCATCATCCCGAAAAGAAGAGCCGTCGGACTCACGGCTACCGTCGCGAAGGCCTCTGCGGGCGCGATCAATTATACACCCGTGGTAAAGGTCACGAATATCACCGCCACCATTAATGAATTGAAGCAGAAAGGGCTCTGGTTCGTATGCGCGGATATGGGCGGAACTGTGATGTATGACCTCGATATGAAAGGGCCGATAGGCCTTGTGATTGGTAATGAGGGAGAGGGCGTTTCGCGTCTTGTGCGAGAAGCCTGCGATATGGTGGCATCCATACCTATGTCGGGTGACATAGACTCTCTGAATGCTTCCGTAGCGGCCGGCGTGATGGCATATGAGATAGTCAGACAGAGACGGTCATAATATTTGATCATCGGGTAAAGGTACCTGATTTTTGGGGGGATAATATGAAAAAGAGACACAAGCCGTCTTTTATCTATTTTGCAATAGTAGTGCCGTTCATCGTTGTCGTGCTCGTCGTGGGCTTTTTCCTTTTGGACACATTCCTGAGAAAAGGAACCGGTAATGCTCCGAAGGAGGCTTTGTTTGAGCCTGAGACGGCAGTGGCGACAGAAGCAGCTCCGGATACTTTTCCGAATGGCTGCTTCGTAAGAACAGTCGATATCGGGGGCCTGACCGTAGACGAAGCGCGGGCGCGTGTCCTCGAAGGTGTTGCTTCTTATGAAATGACCGTCACTCTCGACGGCATTACCTTCACTCTCGACAGTGAGGATATCACACTCGAATACAATCCCGAATATGACCTTTCCGATATGCTTGAAGAGGTACATGCCGGTAATACGAGGCCGCTTGCAGATATAGCACCTTTTATCGTGCGTTCGGAGGAGGAGCTGAGGGCATCCATGCTGATGGGCTTCTTTGAGACATGGGCGATACAGGCGCGGGAACTGGCGGAAAACGCGGAACAGTCCGTTGACGAGGCGGAAGCCTCCGCCGAGGCAGGTATGAATGACAACACAGGCGTCAGCGGAGAGGGAAATACCGTAGTACTATACGACCCGACGATGGCGCATCTGACATATGACAGCAGTTCCGGGATCTTTTCCGCGCGTGACGGAGAGGAAGGACTCGGACATGACTACGGAGCCGCTCTCGCGGTCTTAAAAGCCTCGGCCATGGATCTCGAGACAGAGATCGGGCTTTCCTCGAAGGAGGGATTGATTAGCGAGGGAGAAAAGGCAGCCGACAGCGCTCTCGTAAAAAAAGCTCTTGAAAGGGCGAATGCCATACTGGAGCTTGATCTCAGCTATACCTTTAAGCCGGAGGGCGGCGAGGAAAAGGTGATAAAGGTGGAAAGGGACAAGATCGCTTCCTTCCTGATGCTCAATGATGACGGGCTGACCGTAGGAGTGGATGACAGTGTGCTGGCCACTTACTGCTCGGAGCTTTGTGAAGAGAATTCGGTCAATGAGGACCGTATCGTAAAATTCCGCACCACAGCGGGAGACGAGATAGAGCTTTCGGCATCTGTGGCGGGAAAGACTGTGGACAATGAGGCACTTTTCAACGATCTCAGGCAGTGCATATTAAACGGTACGGGCGGTCTTCGTACTGCCGGATATATCGCGGTCACTGATGATGAGGCGGGTAATTTCGGAGGAAATTACGTCGAGGTAGACCTGACGAAGCAGACAGTCTACTGTTATTCCGGCGGCGAGCAGGTCCTGGAATCACCCTGCGTCACCGGAAG
>JAZRWL010000218.1:0-5838 GCA_045599685.1 Lachnospiraceae bacterium | reverse complement strand
AAATCGTGTTTTGTTATTACTTCTTCAACTTTTTTCAGCATGACATACGGCTAATCATCCGTCCCGGTCTCCGGTTTCAGCACTGTCTCTCCCGGATAAAAAAGCCCCAGCTTCTGCCTCGCTATCTCCTCGATAGACTGCCTCGAATCCAGCGTCTCCTTTTCCTGCTCGAGCTCCTGCGCCCTCTGCTCTTCCTCGGCGATTTCCTCCTCGACCTGCCGGATGCTCTCCGCGAGCCTGTCCTTTTCCTGCTGCAGATAGAGTGTGTACACGCCGACGGCGATCACGACGAAGAGAGTAATGGTGCCGATGATGTTCATCTGCCGCTTTCTCGACCTCTTCTGACTTTTTGTCTGCCTGTCCGTATTGCTCACCTTTTCTCCTCAAAGGTACCTGACCATGTCAGCTGCCTCTTCCTTTTTTGTCGTCTCTTTGACGGTGACGATCTCCGCCTTCACTTCCTTGTTCCCGAAGCTTATGGCGATAATGTCTCCCTCTTTCACCTCAGACGAGGCCTTCGCTACTTTGCCGTTTACCGTGACACGTCCGGCGTCACAGGCTTCATTTGCGACAGTTCGTCTTTTTATCAGTCTGGAGACCTTTAAAAACTTGTCCAGTCTCATTCTTTCTCCGTAATATTAAGATATTTCCGCCCGTTCCGCTGTAATATGAAAAAGGGAGCGCGGCTTACAATGTAACGCCGTTGCCCCCTTTATCACGGGTCTCCGCCCCCAAAAAAGAACTTGCTGTTATTTCTTCTTGGTCTTCTTGGCCTTTACATTGAGGGCATCCTTGAGCGCCTTGCCTGCCTTGAACTTCGGGGCCTTGCTGGCTTTGATCTTCATTGTTGTGCCGGTACGAGGATTACGACCTTCACGAGCAGCTCTTTCAGCCACTTCGAAAGTACCGAAACCAACCATCTGGACCTTCTCGCCATTTTTAAGAGACTCGGTAACGACCTCAACAAAAGCCTCAACGGCTTTCTTTGCGTCAGCCTTCTTCAGCTCGGCATTCTTTGCGACTTCTTCAATAAGCTGAGTCTTGTTCATGTTTTTCCTCCTGTTTACCGCAATCAAGCGGTTTTCTGAGGAAAATATATCACCGAATATACATTTGTCAAGTATTTTCAGTATTGTGAGAGGATAAAACTGACTGAAAACCAGAGATTTTATGAAAAATTAAGCATTATTACAGCTTGGCAGCCAGATTTTCGGCGATTTCCTCTCCCTGACCGTCCTGCAGGCTGCCCGGAGTCCAGGCGACGATCTTCTCTCCGCCCTCATAGCGGGGGATTACATGCACATGAAAATGCGGCACAGTCTGTCCTGCCACCGCGCCGTTGTTCTGCACGATATTGAAGCCCGCACAGCCAAGCGCCGACATCATGGCCTTTCCGATTCGTCCGGCCAGAGGCAGTGCCTTCGCCGCGATCTCATCGGGAAGCTCCGTCAGATCCCTGTAATGCTCCTTCGGGATGATCAGGCAGTGTCCGAAGCTCGCGGGGCCCGCGTCGGGGATCACACGGAAATCCTTATCCTCATATACGGTATTCGTCGGGATGATACCGTTCGCCAGTTTACAGAAAATGCAATTATCGTCCTTCATTTTTACTCCTTGTCTGTTACCATTGCTTGCTCTTGTCCAGATTCGCGAAGTGCGCGTATCCCGGCTGCCAGGCGAGCTTTACTGAGCCCACGGGGCCGTTCCTCTGCTTCGCGACGATGATCTCCATGATGTTTTTGGGCTCCTCGCCCTCCTTGAGATACTTGTCCGCGTTATAAAGGAACATCACGACATCGGCATCCTGCTCTATGGAGCCGGACTCACGCAGGTCGGACAGCATGGGGCGGTGATCCTCACGGGACTCTACCGCGCGTGAAAGCTGCGACAGAGCGATCACGGGACATTCCATTTCTCTCGCGAGCGCTTTCAGGGAGCGTGAGATCTCCGTGATCTCCTGCTGTCTGTTCTCGGAACGTCTGTTGCTGCTGCTCATCAGCTGCAGGTAATCTATCAGTATCAGATCCAGCCCGAATTCGAGCTTGTATTTACGGCATTTCGTGCGCAGCTCATTGATCGTGATGCCGGGGGTATCATCCATTATGATCTTTGAATGCGATACTGCCCTCGCCGCGTCTCCGAGCGGCTCCCATTCGGCGTCGTCGAGCTTGCCCGTGCGGAGCTTGTTTGCGTCAAGCCTGCTCTCCATTGAGAGCAGACGCATGTTCAGCTGCTCTTTTGACATTTCGAGGCTGAATATCGCCGTCGTATACTCCCTTTTTATCGCGGCATTCTGCGCGATATTGAGCGCGAACGCGGTCTTCCCCACGGAGGGACGCGCAGCGATTATAATCAGATCCGTGCGCTGAAGACCCGCCAGCATATTGTCGAGATCGGTGAAACCAGTCGGTATGCCCGTGATGGGGTTCTTGCTCTTCGCCGCATCCTGGATCCGCTTCAGCACGGTGCGCGTCACGTTCTGGATAGGAACATAATCCATCGTACGACGCTGGTTCAGTACATTGAATACCCTGGTCTCGGTCGCGGCCAGAATTTCCTCCAGAGAATCCTTTCCCGCATAACAGCTGTTGGAGGTCTCGTCGCTGGCTCTGATCAGTCTGCGCAGTATCGATTTTTCACGCACGATCTCCGCGTAATACCGGGCATTCTGCGTGACGGGCACACTCGCTATGATATCTCCCAGCTTTTCGAGACTGCTCACCTCGGGAGCCACATCCTTCTGCTTCAGCCTGTCAGAAAGCGTGAGCATATCTACGGGCTTTCCCTCCTCGACCAGCTCCTTCATGCACTCGTAGATCACTCCGTACTGACGGTTATAAAAATCCTCGCCGGTAATGATCGTATCCACCATCGCGACCTCGTCATTATCCATGAAAAGAGCGCCTATGACGGATTTTTCTGCGTCCATGCTCTGTGGCATCATCCGCTTTACGGCTGCCTGCTCATCCATATTATGCCTCTGTCACCCTGACATTCAGAGAAGCGGTCACATCCTTGTGGAGCTTCACGCCTACCTTATAATTGCCGACTGCCTTTATCGGCTCATCAAGCTGGATCTTTTTCTTGTCCAGCTCGATGCCGCACTGCTCCTTCAAAGCATCGGCGATATCCTTTGATGCGATCGCGCCGAAAAGCTTTCCGTTCTCGCCCACCTTTACCTTCAGCTCGACGCTCTTGTGCTCCAGAGAAGCGCCGAGCGCGGTCGCCGCGTCGAGCTGCATCGCCGCGAGCTTTGCGTCATGGAGCTGCTGCTGCTTCAATATATTGAGATTGGCGGGGGTCGCCTCCACGCCTTTTTTCTTCGGTAAAAGGAAATTGCGCGCGTATCCGTCGCTTACATCCACTATCTCGCCCTTTTTGCCGAGCGTTCTCACATCCTCATATAATATGACCTTCATATCAAATCGCTCCTTCCTTTTTCATCTGCATTATCGTTTCCTTCACCAGCGTTATCGCCTCGTCGATACCGCAATCCGGCAGCTGCGCTCCCGCTATGCTGAGATGACCGCCGCCGCCCAGTCTTTCCATGATGAGCTGGACATTCACCTCATCTATCGAGCGTGCGCTGATATATACCTTGCCGTGATATTTCGTAAATACTATCGATGCCCTGACGCCTTCTACGTCGAGAAGATTGTTGGCCGCCTGCGCTGCGACTATGGGAGGAGAATCCAGTCCGTCCGCCTCACATACGCCGAAGGCAAAATGATCACTGAATATCTCGACATTGCGTATCGTCTCGGCCTTTGCCTGATAATCCTGCATGGGCTCTCTGAACAGCTTGCGCACACGCGCCATATCCGCTCCGTTCCTGCGTAAAAAGGCCGCTGCCTCAAAGGTCCTGACGCCGGTCTTGTTACGGAAATTGTCGGTGTCCACGACGATACCGGCATACATCGCCTCGGCCTCCTCGACCGTGAGCTTTATCGTGACCATCAGATATTGCAGGATCTCAGCGACCATCTCACTGGCTGACGAGGCATAGGGCTCTATATAGGAAAGCGTAGCGGTATTTATCGCCTCCTCGCCCTGACGGTGATGATCGAGCACCACTATGCAGCCGCTGCGCATCACGAGCTCCGGACACTCCGTATAGCTCGGTTTATTCACATCGACTACTACCACAGCCGTATTATCATCCAGCATTTCCAGTGCGTCCGCGCCGCTTACGAAGAGATCAGCCGGATATTCACTGTTTTTGCGTATGCGCTCGGTCATCGGGCGGACGGAGGACATCTCCTCCTCGAGGACGATGTGTACCTTCTTCGCCATGGATCTCGCCACGCGGTATATGCCCATAGCGGAACCGATGGCGTCGATATCGGGGAGCTTGTGTCCCATGACGAGTATCTGATCCTTGGTCATGAATAGTTCCTTGAGCGCCTGGGCCTTGACCCTCGCCTTGACCCGGGTGTACTTTTCCTGACCGTGGCTCTTTCCGCCGTAGTATCTCGTATCCTCAGGCGTGCGCACTATGGCCTGATCGCCTCCGCGTCCGAGGCAGAGATCCATCGCCATGCGGCAGTATCCCGAATCCTCCGTGAGGTCATCTCCGTCGACGCCCACGCCTATGCTGAGCGTAGGGGCGACGGTATTTCCAACATTCACACCCTTTATCTCCTCCAGGATGGAGAAGCGGTTCTTTTCTATCTCATCCAGGCCGCGCTTTAAAAGAGTGGCTCTGTACTTGTCCTTCTCGAGCTTGTGCAGGATGCCGTTATAATTGCCGAAGTATTTCGTGAGCCTGCGCTCGATGATAGCCGTGAGAAGCGACTGACGCACCGGCTCGACACTGCCCATCACCTCGTCGTAATTGTCGATATATATCTCCGAAAGCACCGTCTTCTGCTCTTCGGCGCGCTTATTCGCAAGTATGCGGTCTGTATCATCGACAAAATACATCGAGACCAGCTCTTCTTCGCCCTCGAAGCCGCTCGAATACACGCAATAGCTCCGCCCGTTTTTCGAGATCACGAACTCCGTCTGACCGGAGCCCTCGGGCAGCACCAGCTCATTGCCCTCGAATACCTCATTGAGATCAGAAGAATTCGATGAAAAGATCCTGCTGAAAGACTCGTTCGTCCAGAGGATACGTCCTCCGTGCTCCGCTATTATCGCCGGAAGCGGCAGCTGTGATGCGGCAAGCGCGGCATTTTCACTAATGATATTCGAAAAGCCGATTATCCGCTCATACGCGCGGCGCCGCTGCACCATGTACCATATCAGGCAGAAGACCATGACCGCGGCAAAGAGGATGCCTACGATAAGAGCCGCGAGCTGATCTGTCAAAAGTGCCGCGACAAAGCATACGCCGACGAGCGTCGCCGTGATAAAAGGCGCCAGCAGCAGTTTTCTTATATATCCCTTTACGGCTCTGTCTTTTTCCATCAGACCCTCCCTGCGGAATCTCCCTTTATGCTGATAAAGGGTGCTCCCGGACAGAAGCACCCTTTTTTCACTCTTGTCAGCTCAGCTGACTCTGAACCTGAATTTCCGAGCCTCTTCTTCTCCGTCAACGACCTCGATCACCGCGCCGATATCACGCAACTTCCTGTCGAAGTCCTCATAACCTCTCATGATGAATTCGATATTGTCTACTGAGGATATGCCCTCGGCGGAGAGGCCCGCCATTACCAGGGCTGCTCCGGCACGCAGATCCGGAGCCACAAGCTCCGCGCCGGTGAGACATTTTACTCCGTCCACAGCGGCGATATTGCTTTCGACCTTTATAAACGCGCCCATCTTCGTAAGCTCATCCACATACTTGAAGCGGTTCTCAAAAACGCTCTCTGTGACGAGACCGCGTCCGTCTGCCGT
>JAZRWL010000217.1:0-4392 GCA_045599685.1 Lachnospiraceae bacterium | reverse complement strand
CCATCACCTTCTCAGACCGCGCGATGCAGCACATACGCAGCCGTGAAAAGAAAGTCCCGAACTGGTATCTGGATATGAATCTGCTCACCGCATACTGGGGCGGCAACAAGCGTACCTATCATCACACCGCTCCCATCAATATGATGTATGCGCTGTATCAGTCTCTTTACAATATCCTCGATGAGGGTATGGAAAATGTATATGCCCGCCATCAGGCAGCGCACGAAGCGCTGGTCAAGGGTCTCGAGGCCCGCGGCTGGAGCTTCCTCGTAGACAAGGCCTACCGTCTGCCCGAGCTGAACTCCGTAGTAGTACCCGAAGGCATCGACGAGGCAGCCCTTCGTGACAGATTGCTGAACGAGCACCACATCGAGATCAGCAGCGGTCTCGGCCCGCTGGCAGGAAAGATCGTCCGTATCGGTCTCATGGGATACAATGCCACCGTCGAAAGAGTCGAGGAATTCCTCGCGGCTCTGGACGCCTGCCTGAAATAAATCCGCATAACGATATCGGTAAATGACCGGCCCGTGCATCACGTACGGGCCGGTTTTTTATTACCCTCGGCAGTCTCCGCAGCGACAGCTGATAAATAACCCGACAGGCTCGCCGTACCGGAGCTGATCTTTCCCGGCAATAGTCTCCCCCGGACTCACAAATGGGTCTTTACGAAAAAACCGCCTGTCAGTTTTCCCTTCGCTGCTGTCACTTTTGTCCCCAATGATGAGATAGCCCACAGGAGCACGTGTCGCGGTCTGATTTTCCGCGTATTTACCCGTAACAGATACGCCCGGTCATCATGAAAAAAATCCTGTTGACAAATGCGATTCCGTGGATTACTGTATTAATACAGTTAGTACGGTTCATACAGTGGCGAACGATATTACACCGTCTGTGCAAACATCAACGCATATTAACCTGTCGCCTGCAGGCTGAAAGAGAGCAAAAATGATCCACTTAGATTACCGTGACGCACGGTCGATTTACAATCAGGTCTTCGATGCCTTCCGTGATCACATCGAAAACGGGATCCTTCTTCCCGGCGAAAAGCTGCCGAGCGTTCGCGAGCTCGCGGCATCACTCGCGATCAATCCCAATACCATACAGCGTGCATACCGAGAGCTCGAATCCCGTGGTTATATCGCGTCTGTCCCCGGCAAGGGGAGCTTCGTCTGTGAGATCGGGGAGCAGGACCCGCAGGATGGGCTGCTGGCACAGTTCGATACCGTCACTGCGCAGCTCCTATCCTCCGGCTTTACCGCGGAAGAGCTCGCAGAGCGCATCATGCAGAATTCCATGTCAGAGACCAGGAGAAATGAAAATGCTTGAAATGAAAAATGTCACAAAGACCTTTAATGGCTTCAAGGCGCTGGACGGGCTCACACTCACCGTCCCGCACGGCTCGGTTTACGGCCTTGTCGGACCGAACGGTGCCGGAAAATCCACCGCGATCCGGCTTATGACAGGTGTTTTTACTCCCGATTCGGGCGAGATTACGATAGAATCCGAGCCGGTCTTTGAGAACCCCGATATCAAGCGCCGCATCGGCTACATCCCCGACGATATCTTTTATTTCCCCTCAGCCTCCTTAGCGGACATGCACAACTATTACAGGGGGATATATGGATTCGACGAGACGCTGTGGCGTCAGCTCGGCGACATATTCGAGCTTCCGACTAAGACGCCGATCCGCCGTTTTTCAAAGGGTATGCAAAAGCAGGCCGCATTTTATCTGAACCTGTGTACGCGCCCCGAGGTGATAATCCTCGACGAACCTGTGGACGGTCTCGATCCCGTGATGCGCAGACAGATCTGGAGTCTCATAATGTCCGAGGTCGCACAGCGTGAGGTGACCGTGCTCGTTTCCTCCCACAACCTTCGTGAGCTCGAGGATGTCTGCGATCACGTAGGTATAATGGACCACGGAAAAATGCTTTTGGAACGCAGCCTCGCCGACATGCAGGGCAGCACCGTAAAGCTCCAGATAGTCGGAGAGCTTCCCGACGGCCTCGAGATACTGCACTCTTCCGAATCCGGACGCATGAAAACCCTCATAGTCCGCGGGACCGCGAAGGAAACCGGGCAAATGATCGCGGCCTCCGCGCCGACATATTATGATATACTGCCGCTTTCGCTCGAGGAGATCTTTATCTATGAACTGGGAGGTGCAGATTATGAAGTCAAAGACATCATTCTTTAATAAGACGGTCCTTTTAAAGGATCTGACGCGCTTCACGCCGGTATGGGCGCTTTATACAGTCGGCGCCCTGCTCGTCACGGTACTTATCAGCAACGGCAGCGGAGTGGATACGGCGATCAATGTCATGGAAAGCTGCGGCGGCATGGCGGTGCCTATGCTGATATACGCCTGGGTCTGCGCGGTGATGCCCGCAGGTGATCTGTATGAGATGAAGACTGCCGGCACTCTCCACGCGATGCCGCTGCGCCGCGAAGGCTGGTATTTTACCCATACTGCCTCAGGACTGATCATAGGTATAGTCCCGAATATCCTTATCTCACTGCTGCTGTTCGTTATCCTCGATAACCGTTACATGCCGGGCGAGACAGCTTTCATATGGCTCGGAGTCACGGTGCTCGAATTCCTGTTCTTTTACGGGACCGCGAGTTTCTGCTCCCATTGTGCCGGAAGCAGGATCGGCTCAGCCGCGGTATACGGCTGCTTTAATTTTCTTTCGATGGGAGTATATTATCTCTCAAAACTGCTGTTCGAGCCTGTCCTGCGCGGTATCAGCATCGAGCCCGACCGCTTCATGCTTTTCAGTCCGGCATCCTTCCTAAGCAATGCAAGCTTTTTCGAAAATACCTACTACTACCGGACGATGGGGAGCTTCCCCCTGGATCTGAACGAATCCTGCTGGCTGTACGCCGTGATCTGTGCGGTCATCGGCATCTTTCTCTGGGTCGCGGGGCTCGCCCTCTATCGCAAAAGAAAGATCGAGTCAGCGGGAGATCTCATCTCTTTCTCTGCCGTACGTCCGGTCTTCCTGGTATTATTCTCGGTATTCTGCGGTATCTTCTTCTCTGCGTTATATGAGCTTTTCACCGGTAATACGGGATACGCCTTCTTCGCCGCCGGAACGGTCGTAGGATATTTCGCCTGTCTGATGCTGATGAAGCGCAACGTGCGCGTATTTTCGGGAAGAGCCTTCATCGGTCTCGCGGCGATCGCGGCAGCGCTCACGGCGAGCGTCCTCATAGCCTCGGCCGATCCGTTCGGAGCGGTGAAATATGTCCCCGAACCCTCCGAGGTGGCCGGAGTAGCTATCCGCGAAAACGCGGGGTATTACGAGATCGCTCACGCCTACCGCTATACCTCCGATCCGGAAGCGATAGAGGCAGCGATCCGTGCGCACCGCGACATCCTCGATACTGACGCTCCCGAGAGCGGCCATGTGGTAATGATCGCGTATAACATGAAGGGCGGCGGCAGGCTCATCAGGAATTATGACGTAGGCTTCGAAGCGGATGTCCCCGAATCACTGCTTTCGGCGATGAGCGCGCCTGAGATCATGCTCGCGACAGATGATTTCGATGTACTGTTGGATGAGCTCGTGAGTGCGGTCATCGGTCGTCAGATATATTATGACGAAAACGATATCTCACTGATATATGACCCCTCACAGGAAGGTCCGGCGCTCATCGCGGATGATCTCTTTGCAATATCAGAGGATGACTTTTCCTCCTTCATCGGAGCCTTCCTGTGCGACTGCGACACAGGAGCCTCAAACCAGCTGAACTTCCTTTCGCATAAGCCCTTTACGTACCTCGAATTATACTGGAAGGACAGGACGACCGGCGATGAACACGGTACCACCGTCACGATTTGGGAGGATACCGCCGCGGCAAGGTGGCTCGCCGAATATATGGGGATCAGCCTTCCCGAATATCCGCCCGAAAAATAAGCGCCGGTCGTGACGCGAAAGCGGGGACGGTTTTCATGCCGTCCCCGCTCTTTTATTTTTCACAGTAGATCTCTATCGCCCGCGCGGCGAAGTCAGCCGTGCCTGCGCCTCCTGACCTGTCAATATTCTCCGTGAATTCTCCTCCGGCGGAATACATTTTTCCGAGGCAGCCCAGTATTTTGTCATCACACCTGTAATAATGCTCCGTGATATAATCCTGCAGCTTTTTCACCTGTGCCTGCGCCTCGCCCCCCGCGGGATCGAGCGTCCTCATGCATCCGAATTCCCCGAAAAGCTTCATCAGGCCGTGCGCGATGCCGGTCTCTTCATCTTCTGTCCGCCCGGCAGACTTTTTTTCATATTCACCGTATTCAAGAGTCTTTCCCCACTGTTCTCTGGCTCGCTGTGAATAATCGTCGAGTTTCTTTTTGTCAAATGCCGAAAAATCCAATTCTTTTCCTCCCGATAGCTT
>JAZRWL010000216.1:0-2712 GCA_045599685.1 Lachnospiraceae bacterium | reverse complement strand
GTTGAAAACATTTTCCGGCTACGGAGAGATGGTCACTCTCGATAAGGCTGAGCTTGCGGAATATGTGAAGTGAGCAAAAGGCAGGACCAAACGGAAAAACCGGACGGCGGACAGAGTTCTGAGCCTGTCTGCGGCACATCGAGGTCTGCTGTATTTATTGAAAGGAATCAGATATGAACGCGTTGATAATCGGACCGAGACATTCAGGAAAAAGTAAGCTTATTGACAGGATCATCGCGGCACTCGGCTGCACTGTCGGCGGCTTCAGGACGAAGAATGCCGAGGCGCTGGAGGATCCGGAGCGCGGTGTCCCCACATATTTTCATCCGGTGGGAGAGCCCGAGAGCTATTCGGAGGACAATCTCCTCGGACATTTCAAGCCTGGCAATAAATGCCCTTATCCGGCGGCCTTTGACAGAAAGGCGGCATATGTGGCGGAGCTGGGCGGCAGCGATATCGTAATAATGGATGAGCTGGGCTTCATAGAGAACTGTTCGCCGTCATATTGCGAGGCGGTAAAGAAAGTGCTCGCCGGGGATACGCCGGTGCTCGCCGCGCTGCGTGACAAGCAGACGGATTTTCTTGACGAGCTGAAGACTATGCCGGAGAGCCGGTGTTTTTTCCTTACGAGGGATAATGCCGATGCCGTTTTTCACGAGGTTCTTGCCTTCATGAAGGAGCAGCTGATTAAAAATGAGATCAAAACGGAAAGGCTCGTTATCAGACCCTATCGGACAGGGGATGAGCAGGGACTGATGGCGATATTGTCCGACGCACAGGTGAAAAAGACCTTCATACTGCCCGATTACGAGTCTGAAGAGGCCTGTAAGAAGCACACAGAGCGCATCATCGCGATGTCTCAGAATGACGGCAGGTATGTGCGCGGAGTGAGCCTTGACGGATATATCATCGGTATGGTCAATGAGGTAGGTAAGGACGGTGATACCATCGAGGTCGGTTATGCCTTCAATCCTCTTTACTGGGGCAGAGGTTATGCGACCGAAACGCTGAAGAGCGTGCTTTCCGATCTGAGAGCCCGTGGGTATAAAAAGGTCTCCGCCGCGTATTTTGAGGAAAATCCGGCCAGTATGCGCGTGATGGAAAAGGCGGGGATGGCACCGACTGATATTACAGAGGATATAGAGTACAGAGGCGCGGTTCATCACTGCATATACAGGGAAATTTCCTGGAAATAAACAATTCATACTGTTTTAACTTTCTATGTGCTATAATATCAAAGTTAAACGGACCGAAGTATCCAGATGGTACGCTCCGGTATACCGGTAGATGCTGTTTGACAGTGTCATATGAGAAAATGCGGCTTTCCTGAAAGAAAGCCGGCGGTATGCAGAGTATTGCAGCTTCGCGAATAGCACACGCGGGGCGTGACGGTCATTATTATATTACGGAGGGCATTCTAATGCCGGGACCTATCAGAAGAAAAACAGACAGTTCGGGAAAGAGCGGAGGAGTCAAGAGAAGAGGCTCCGGGCTCGGGATCGGCTCAGTAGGCGGAAATTCGAGCGGCGCAAGGAAGGCATCCGGACATTCCGTGAATCCGTTCAGCGGTCATTCGACTGGCAGCGGGAACGGCGGAAACGATTTCCATAGCGCCAATTTACAGCATGAACGCGAGAGTGCGAGACAGACGAGGGGATTCGGCTCACTTCTCTCGGGCAAGAGCATCCTCGTGGTGATCGTCATCATCGCGGCAGTCGCGATCTTCGGCGGAAACAGCAGCTGCGGCGCCAGCTTTTTAGGCGGCCTCCTGGGCGGCGGTTCCGGCCTGACCACCGATGATTCGGGTATCCTTTCCGCCTTTACTGGCGGCGATTCGATGTCTCTTCCCGAGAGCACGGGCGCCGGCAGCAGCCTGCTTGATATTCTCGGCATGTTCACCGGAAGCTCTGGCTCGGGTCTCAGCTATTCCGGTTCATCAGCGAGCCTGTTTGAACAGAGCGATCTCGATTCTCTCTATTCCACGAACTGGACCGGTTCGGATGCGGCTCAGATCTCGGTAGACAGCACCGTTGCGACCGGTACACCGGCGAAGCGTACGCAGATCTACGGTGACAGCCGTGATATGATCAATATCATGGTCTATATGTGCGGCACCGATCTGGAATCCAGGAGCGGCGCGGCGACGGCAGACCTGCAGGAGATGCTTGCCGCGGAGATAGGAGACAATATCAATCTCCTGATCTATACCGGCGGCTGCTCGAAGTGGAACAACAATGTCATCAGTTCGAAGGTCAATCAGATATATCAGATCAAGGACAAGCAGCTTTATTCCGTAAATGAGAATGTCGGCAATGCCGCGATGACGAATCCCGACACGCTTTCCGGCTTTATCAAGTTCGTCGGTGCGAATTATCCCGCGAACCGCAATATGCTGATATTCTGGGATCACGGCGGCGGTTCTGTCAGCGGCTACGGTTATGATGAAAAATACGCGAGCAGCGGCTCGATGTCGCTAAGCGGTATCGACACGGCACTCAAAAACGGAGGGATGGTCTTCGATCTCATCGGCTTTGACGCCTGCCTGATGGCTACCGTCGAAAATGCCCTGATGCTCAGCGAATACGGCGATTATATGATAGCTTCCGAAGAGGTCGAGCCCGGTATCGGCTGGTATTACACTGACTGGCTGACAAGGCTGAACGCGAACCCTTCGATGAGCACTCTCGAGATCGGCAAGAATATCGCCGATAG
>JAZRWL010000215.1:0-9847 GCA_045599685.1 Lachnospiraceae bacterium | reverse complement strand
CCTGCGCCGTGGATATAGGCTTTGCCGTGCGAAGAGGCGATACCGATGGAGATATTCTTTAACGCTCCGCCGAAGCCTCCCATCGGGTGGCCCTTGAAATGTGAAAGCACCATCATCGAATCGTAGTTTTTCAGATGGTCTCCGACAAAATTCTGGTGTATCTGCAGACCGTTTTTAACCGGAAGAGTGTATTCGCCCTCCTCGTCCATGATATCGACTTCACAGGCGTCCATCCAACCGTGGAATTTCATGGTCTCCCAGTGCTTCTCAGTGGTGTTGCGTCTGCCCTCATAGGCGGTGTTGCATTCTACGACTGTTCCCTGAAGAATCTCGAAAATGGGCTTGTAAAAATCGGGACGGAGGAAGTTCTGGTTACCTACTTCACCCGAATGAAGCTTGATCGCTATCCTGCCGGGAAGCTTTTTCCCGAGCTTTTCGTACATTTTTACGATTGCTGCGGGTGATACCTCTTTCGTGAAAAAGACCTTTGATGCTGCCATGGTGCTCCTTTCTTTGTTTGCGGCTGCGGAACAGCCGCTCAGAAGTTTCGAAAAACACGTGATCCGCTGATGCTTTTCAGATGCTTTGGTACTTCCACTGCCGCACGGACAGTGCGTTGCCTGTAAATTTCAGTATTATTATATCACGTCTTCATACGCCTGTCAGCAATCAAATGATAAGGCGGCTCAGCTCACTCGACCTTCGGAAGTTTCGCCGTGCTCGCGGCGATCTCCTCGTCGGTGGGGATATAGTCCGTAAGCTGACCGTCATTGTATTTCTGGTAGGCGTAAAGATCGAAATAACCCGTGCCAGTGAGACCGAAGACGATGTTTTTCGCTTCGCCGGTCTCCTTGCATTTCAGAGCCTCGTCTATCGCGACCCGGATGGCGTGTGAGCTCTCCGGTGCGGGAAGTATCCCCTCGACTCTCGCAAAATATTCCGCCGCCCTGAATACTTCGACCTGAGTGACGGAGGTGGCCTCCATATAGCCGTCGTGATAGAGCTGCGAAAGAGTGCTGCTCATGCCGTGGAAGCGCAGTCCGCCGGCGTGATTCGCGGCGGGGATGAAGCCGGAGCCGAGAGTATACATCTTTGACAGCGGGCAGATCCTGCCGGTATCGCAGTAATCATAGGCGAAGACTCCTCGGGTCAGGCTGGGGCAGGACGCGGGCTCGACCGCGATGAGGCGGTAGTCCGCCTCGCCCTTGATCTTTTCGGCGGCGAAGGGCGCTATAAGGCCTCCCAGATTTGAACCGCCGCCGGCGCAGCCGATGATGATGTCGGCTTTTATGTCATATTTGTCGAGAGCAGCCTTCGTTTCAAGACCGATGATGCTCTGGTGCAGCATTACCTGGTTCAGCACACTTCCGAGCACATAGCGGTAGCCTTCGTTCTTTTGGGCTGTTTCGACCGCTTCGGAGATTGCGCAGCCGAGGCTGCCTGTGGTACCGGGGAATTCCGCGAGGATGCGGCGTCCGATCTCGGTCGTCTCTGAGGGTGAGGGCGTCACGGAGGCGCCGTAGGTGCGCATCACTTCACGGCGGAAGGGTTTTTGCTCGTATGAGACCTTTACCATGAATACGCGGCAGTCGAGGCCGAGGTATCCGCAGGCCATCGACAGCGCCGTGCCCCACTGGCCGGCTCCGGTCTCGGTCGTTACGCCCTTTAAGCCCTGATTCTTCGCGTAATACGCCTGCGCGATCGCAGAATTCAGCTTGTGTGATCCGCTCGTGTTGTTTCCTTCGAATTTATAATAGATGTGAGCGGGAGTCTGGAGCTTTTCCTCAAGGCAGTAGGCGCGCACGAGGGGCGACGGACGGTACATCTTGTAAAAGTCGCGTATCTCCTGCGGGATATCGAACCAAGCTGTCGTATCGTCCAGCTCCTGTCTGGCGAGCTCGCTGCAGAAGACCCGCTCGAGAGCCTCTTTTGTGATGGGACGTCCGGTAGCCGGATCCACGAGCGGTGCGGGCTTCGTTTTCATATCAGCGCGAAGATTGTACCATCTGTCGGGCATTTCGTTTTCGCTGAGATATATCTTATAAGGTATTTTTTCTGTGTTCATTATTTGTCCTCCGAATAGTATTTCTGTTCGCTCCTGCGCGGCATTTCCATCCCTGATAGCCTTGTTGATCCGCGGAGCTTTGCGCTGCACGCTGACAAGTTCCGTGCTCATTCGGGGTCTGCCTGTTTCCATTGGAAACGGCGACGCTCTCATGATCTTGCGGGCCTCAAACCCCGTATGTACATGCGGGCGAGTACATACGGGCTTTTTACCCTGGTGCAACAAAAAACACCTGCCCCAGCATTTGCTGGGACAGGTGTGATAATTACCTGCGGTGCCACCCGGCTTGGCGCGATGCGCCCTCTCACTGCGTACTGTCATACGCGGGCCTTTGATCACGGAGGGCCGGCTCCGTCGCACCTACTCTGACCTGCATTTCGGATTGCTCTCGGAAGTCCATTCAGCCGGATATTCTCTGCCGCGATCTCACCGCCCGCGGCTCTCTCATAGAGAAGGGAAAGGGCTTACTATTCTTCGTCAACGATTTGAAAAAGAAATACCACAGCGACAGGACCGTGTCAAGCTTTATTTGAAATGTGCACAGCCCTGCAGCCAGATGTCGCCCTTGAAGCGGCGGCCGGGGGCTGGCTCACCCAGGAGATCGAGCTCATTGATATAAAGTCCCATGCGTACTCCGCTGCAATCGAGCAGAAGGAAGCAGATTCGATCATTCGTGAGCACATTGACCGTGTGTTTTACTTCGAGTATCTCAGCTATGATGCTGTATTTGTCGGATTCCATGCCGAAGGGCATGAAGGTATTATCAACGAGAGAGTAGAGATCCTCGTTCTCGACGCGCTCCGAGAGCTCGTCGGCTGTATTCATGTCGCTCATTGCAAGATTCTCCATTGCGTCCTCGTCGCCGTCCTTCGCCGCTTCGATGAGGCGGGCACGCTCTCTCGCAGTCGCAAGAGCCAGCTCGCGCTGGTGAGCGGTCTTATTGATCGGAAGAAGAATCTTACCGCTCAGGCTGAGAGCGGTAAGAGAAATATGATCTATCGCAGCTTCGCCGTCCGCCAGGCGTTTCGCGTAGGTGATGCCGTTCGTGACGAAAAATATCAGTGACAGACCGAAGGCTGGCTCGTCGCACATGCCTGAATAGGCGTTCATGTCGCTGCGCTTTTCGATGGTACAGCTGCGTCCGGACGATACGACGTCCGTCACCGCGTAGGGGAAGAAATATTCTTCCTTATATGCACCGTCTTCGTATGTGACGAAGAGGCTGAGCCCGAAGCTGTCGCCGAAGGACTGGTTGAAATAACCGTAGATCTCGTCGTTTTCATGGAACATCTCCATGTTTACGGGATCCATGATGATCCTGTTCAGTATCGGACGGAGCGCCCGGTCGTTTTTGTATTTGCTGAAGCCTATGGCTCTGAGATATTGATGCATTTACGTCCTGCCTTCTGCCTGACCGGAGTGTTTCCTCCGGAAGGGTTAAAATCTGATAGCGGGATTATAACATATTTCCTGCCATGCGGGCTCAAAAATTATTCCGCTATCGAATAAGAAACTGCGCTGTAAAATTAAGAATCGCACTTTGTTAGATATATTCTTCACAGGAATGTGACAAAATTTCTGTATTTCAATGCAGAATTTCAGATACGATACAATTTAACTATATTAATGTTGACACGGGATGGCCAAATCGATAAACTGATAATGCAAGCCGCATCTGCGGTTTATTCCAATATGGAAAAAGTTGTTTATATAAACCCCAAGGAGGATGCTATGCAGGTAAAGTTACAGAAGAAGGTGCTGGTGATCAACGGAGTCGAAAGACCCTTTATGTGTGATCCTCAGCATGACAAGCTGTCAGACTGCCTCCGCCGTATCGGCCTTACCGGTGTAAAGGTAGGCTGCGGTGTCGGTGTCTGCGGCTCATGTTCGGTTATCGTGAACGGAGAAGTCGTTCGCTCATGCGCCAGAAAGATCAATGCCATTGAAGATTACAGCGAGATCACTACGGTCGAAGGTATCGGTACACCTCAGCATCTGCATCCCCTGCAGGTAGCCTGGATGAACACCGGCGCCGTACAGTGCGGTTTCTGTGTTCCCGGCTTCATCGTATCGGCTTACGCTCTGCTTCAGAAGAACCTGAACCCTACCCGTGAAGAGGTAAGAGACTGGTTCCAGAAGACCAGGAATGTCTGCCGCTGCACCGGTTACAAGCAGATCGTTGACGCTGTCATGCTTGCGGCACAGGTTCTTCGCGGCGAGAAGACCATCGATGATATCAAGTTCAAGAATCCCGAAGACGGCGAGTACTACGGAAAGCCAATCGTTCGCCCGAATGCTCTTGCAAAGGTCACCGGTCTGGCTGACTACGGCGATGATCAGGCTCTGAAGATGCCCGACGGCACTCTGTACTGCGCAGTAGTACAGCCCAGAGTATCTCATCATGCGAAGATCCTCGCTATCCACACCGAGGAAGCCGAGAAGTTCGAGGGCGTTTACAAGGTAGTTACAGCAAAGGATATCCTCGAAGCAGGCGGAACGAACATCATGGCTGAAGGTCAGTTCCATGAGAGAAGCACCGTTCTTACACCTTCCCGTAAGATCCTTCAGGATGAAAAGCTGTTCCGCTGGGGCGATGTAGTTGCTCTGGTAGTAGCATATGACCAGCTCTCCGCACGCGAGGCTGCAAAGCTCGTTACCGTTGATTATGAGGATCTTCCCGCATATCCCACCTATCTCGAGGCGGCTATGCCCGATGCCATGAGGATCCATGAGGATACTCCCAATATCTTCTGCGAGCAGCCCGTACTGAAGGGTGTTGCCATGGAGGATGCCGAGAATGTCAGGACCATGATCGATGACGCTCCTTATGTTGTTGAGGGAAGCTTCTTCTCCAGCCGTGAGCCTCACCTTTCGATCGAGGGCTGCGTAGCGCAGGCTTACTTCGATGAGGACGATGTGATGACCATTCACTGCAAGTCACAGTGCACCTATTCCTCCATCGGACGTATCGGCGGATCACTGGGGATCCCGAAAAATAAATATCGTATCATCATGAACCCTACCGGCGCGAGCTTCGGCTGGTCCACCAATGCCGGTGACCTTGCCCTCGTAGCCGCTGCGGCTCTTGTTACCAGACATCCCGTGTCAATGTCCATGAGCTATGAAGAGCATCAGCACTTCAGTGGCAAGAGATGCGCTTCCAACAGCAACGGACGCCTTGCCTGCGACAAGGACGGCAGGATTATCGCCGCCGAGTTTGATGTCGGAATGGACCACGGTGCTTATTCATGGGGCGGTGACGACGTCATGACGAAGCCCGCACGTTTTACCTTCTGGCCTTACAATGTTCCGAACGTAGCCGGTCTTGTACGTGTCGCCAATACGAACCATGCTTTCGGTACCGCATACCGTTCATACGGTTCGCCTCAGGCTTATACCCTGTCCGAGCCGCTGATGGATATGATGGCTGAGAAGCTCGGTATGGATCCCTTCGAGTTCCGTTACAAGAATATCGCTCGTCCCGGCGAGACCAATATCAACAGCTATCCTTTCCGTCAGTATCCGATGGAGAAGATGATGGATACTCTGAAGCCTCTCTACTATGCTGCAGTCGAGAAGGCCAAGAAGGAAGATACTCCTGAGAAGCGCCGCGGTGTCGGCCTTGCCTGGGGCGGCTTCAATGTCACCGAGGGTACCGCAGACAGCGCAGAGGTCGATCTGGAACTCCTGCCCGACGGCCGCTTCCGCAAGTATGATACATGGCACACCATGGGCCAGGGTGCTGACGCCGGTTCCGTAATGGTCACCCTTGAGGCTCTGAAGGAGAATGGGATCAGGACTACTCCAGAGCAGATCCATCTGATTCAGAACGATACCAAGCTTTGCCCCGACTCAGGTATGGCAGGCGCGAGCCGTTCGCTCTACATGAGCGGTAATGCCACGAGGATCGCGGCCAAGAAGCTCGTAGACGCTATGAGAAAGGCCGACGGCACCCTTCGTACCTATGATGAGATGGTAGCCGAGGGTATCCCTACCAAGTATCGCGGACGCTATGAGACCACTACCACGCCCGGACTTACCCGTCTGAATCCCAATACCGGTGTCGGAGATCCTACTCCCGCCTTCACCTACTGCCTGAACATGGCTGAGGTCGAGGTCGATACCAAGACCGGTCAGGCTACCTGCATCGGCTTCACCTGCGTGGATATGGTCGGTAAGGTCGGTAATATCGACTCCGTAAACGGCCAGGCCTACGGCGGTATCGCCCACAGCATCGGCTTCGCTCTGAAGGAGGATTATCAGGATGTCAAGAAGCACGCCAACATGTACGGCGCCGGCGTCGGTTTCATAAAGGATATTCCGGACAATATCAATGTCATCCATATGCCTGTCACCGTAGATGACGGTCCTTTCGGTTCATCGGGTGCTTCCGAGGCCTTCCAGGCTTCCGGCCACTGCGCTGTTCTGAACGCCATCTATGATGCCTGCGGAGTCAGGATCCATGAGATCCCTGCTCTTCCCGAGAAGATCAGGGCCGGCCTCGATGCCATCGCTGAAGGCAAGGAGCCTTACGCTCCCGAGAAGTACTTCCTCGGCTCCGATATGTATGAGGAGCTCGAAAACATCAAGAACGATCCGAAGCCTTACGATGAGTACAACTTCTACGTATCGCTCGACGATCCTGATGCCGAGAGACCTTTCTAAGCGAAATAACGGGAGGGGCCGTCGCGGTAAGCGATGACCCCTCTTAATTTCTGTTTATTATCTGCTTTGACCGGGCACTTTGACCTTTACCATTCCGGAGCCTTTATGGTTCTTTTTTATTATATGATAATATGCTGGACACGAATGCGTACGGTATCAGAAGGCGGCAAAGCCGTGAAGGAATGCGTATTATCGCCATAAAGGTAAGTATCAAAGTGCAGTACATATTTGCAGCATGAATGCTGTGTTTCCGAAAAAATGGCATATCTTGAAAATTTTGAAGAATTGTTAAAGGAAAAATGCTATCAGAATGAAAGGCCCGGCTGCGCCGCCGCCTGCCCCTTCGGTCTCGATATACTCGACCTCGAAAAGAAGTGGCAGAGCGGTCGTTTCAATGCGGCGCACAGGGTATTCCAGAATACGGTAGGCTTCCCGGGCATAGTGGCGGCGGCTTGCGATCATCCCTGCGAAAGACATTGCATCCGTTCCGAAATAGATGCGCCCGTAGCACTGAACATGCTGGAGCGTACTGCGGTCGCGCTGGCGACACGTAAGGACCCGAACGCCTACAATATGCCTGCCAAGCCGAATACCTGTGCCATAGTGGGCGGCGGTATCAGCGGTCTCGCCTGCGCACTTTTCCTTTGCAATAAAAAATATCAGGTTACTGTTTTTGAAAAGAGCGATCATCTGGGAGGCTCGCTCCGCGATTCGATGGACAAAGAAGTATTCGACGCGGATATCGCGACTCAGTTCAAATATGAAAAACTCAATGTCGAATACGGCAGACATATAAAAGAGCTGTCGGAGCTGGCAGATTATGACGCCGTATATGTGGCCGTCGGAGCGGGTGCGGAGGATTTCGACCTGCAGCCAAACGGTATCGGAGCTTACGCCTCGACCCAGGACGGTGTTTTCTTCGGCGGCGCGATGACGGGCAGTACGCATATGGAGGCCATGGCTGACGGACTGGCGGCGTCGAGAGCAATAGAAAGATTCTTTAAGACGGGGCTCATGAATCAGCCCTTCGAGCAGAAGGGGACGCGCCTCGTGATGGATACCTCGAGGTATGAAAAAAAAGAGCCTGTGCTGCCGTCAGAGGGCGCCGTTTACTCCTCACAGGAGGCGGCGAATGAGGCCGGACGCTGTGTGATGTGCAGATGCGATGCCTGCATGCGGGCCTGTGATCTGATGAGTTATTTTGAAAAGACCCCCCGCAGAGTGTACGAGGAGGTGTATGTGACGATACGTCCGGGTACGCTTTCACGTGACGGCACGATGGCCACGCGCCTCATTTCGACCTGTAATCAGTGCGGCGTATGTAAAGAAGTCTGTCCCGAACATATAGACTTCGGACAATTTTTCGCGGACAGTATGAAGGCCATGCAGGCGAAGGGCACGATGCCGTGGGCCTATCATGACTACTGGCTGCGCGATATGGAACATGCGAACGGTGAAGCTGAGGTCTTCATATCGAAGACCGCGAAGCCGAAGTATCTTTTCTTCCCCGGCTGTCAGATGGGAGCTTCCGATCCCGGATATGTCAAAAAGACCTACGAGTGGCTGCTCTCAAAGAATCCCGAGACCGCGCTGTGGGTACACTGCTGCGGAGCTCCTGCCGAATGGGCGGGCGAGACCGCTTTGCATGAAGCGCTTCTTTCTGAGATACGCTCAAATTGGGAGAGCCTGGGCCGCCCCGAACTGGTGCTCGGCTGTCCGACCTGTATGCAGATGTATGACAGATTCCTGCCTGAGATAAGCTATTCGTCTATATATGATATAATGCTGGATAAGGGGATCGGGCCCGAACATACGGATTCAGGAGCGTCTTACGCGATCTTTGATGCCTGTGCCGCGAGGGATTATCCCGAACTGAGGGCGAATGTGCGTTCGCTGCTCCGTAAGACCGGCATATACGCTGAGGAACTCTCACATGAGGCAGGCTCGCTGCCCTGCTGCAGCTTCGGCGGGCACGCTTCGATCGCAGCTCCGAAATATTCTAAGAATGTCACGAAAAAACGCCTGGAGAGCACCGACAAGCCGATGCTCGTCTACTGCGCGAATTGTCGTGACAGCTTCGGAGGACAGGGCAGAGAGGCCTATCACATCCTCGATCTCCTGTATGGGATCAACAGGGAGCAGCGTTCCGCACCGACAGTGACTGTGCGCCGTGAGAACCGTGAGGCTCTGAAGGCGGACCTGCTGTACGAATATGAGGGGATAAGCCCTTCGGAGAGGACGAAAATGAAGCTTTACATGGATGCGGAGGTCAGACAGGGACTGTCGGATGACCTGATACTTGAGGACGATGTCGCTGCTGTAATAGAGCATTGTGAAACGGAAGACCGCAAGATCATGGATTCCGGGACAGGACATTTTACGGGCCATTTGAAGATCGGACATATGACATACTGGGCCGAATACGCTCCGGCAGGGGACGGCTTCGAGCTTTTTCATGCTTACGCGCACCGTATGTGCCTGGAGGCGGAGGACGAAAAATGAGCGAAGAGAAAAAAATGATCTGCCACCGCTGTCAGGTGGCTCTTGAGCCGAAGCGTACCTTCTTTAATTATCTCGGACATAATTTCAACGCGGATATCCTGACCTGCCCGGTGTGCGGAGAGGTCTATATTCCCGAAAAACTCGTTCGCGGACGTATGACGGCTGTGGAGCAGGAGCTGGAGGATAAATGATAATCAGGAAAACATCGAGCGTATGTCCGGTTTGTCTTCGACGGCTCGATGCCGAAAAGCACGGACGCGAGGACGGAATATATATCGTGCGTGACTGTCCCGAGCACGGGCATTTTGAAACGGTGGTCTGGCGAAACAGGGTCGGTTTTGCCGACTGGACCGGTGAAATGCCCGAGACCGGGGCAGCCGACGGTCTGTCGTGCCCGCATGGCTGCGGTCTCTGCCCGGATCATATGCGCGACACCTGCTGTATTCTGCTGGAGGTCACCGATCGCTGCAATCTGAACTGCAGATACTGCTTTGCGGATAACCATCAGACGGCTGACGTCGGTACGGACGTGATAAAAGCCAGAATACTCGATCTTACAAAGCCGGGGAAGACCCTGCTGCAGCTGTCCGGCGGAGAACCGACGCTGCGGGAGGA
>JAZRWL010000214.1:0-4353 GCA_045599685.1 Lachnospiraceae bacterium | reverse complement strand
GGGCGCGGATAAAGACATTGTCGGTCGGTACAGGCGCCGCTTTGAAGCTGTTTTGCACAGGCAGGCGCCCTGAAATCGGCAGTGGGGCCCCCTACATCGTGGATATATCCCTTGAAATCCGGATCCCGTATCATCGCCTCCGCCTCTCTGAGCAGTGACTCCTGACTGCGCGCCTGCACTATTCTTCCCTGGTGAAAGGTCAGTGCGCAAAAGCTGCAGCCGCCGAAGCAGCCTCTGCAGCTCGTTAACGAAAACTTCACCTCCGCAAAAGCCGGTATACCGCCCTCCGCGTCATAAGACGGATGCCAGGCATTCATATAAGTCAGCTCGTATACTTCGTCGAGTTCTGCCGTCGTGAGCGGTCTCATCGGAGGGTTCTGCACTATGTACCGTTTTTCGCCGTATTTTTCTATCAAGGGACGTCCCGAGGCAAAATCCGTATTGCGATACTGGATGTTAAAGCTCCGCGCATATTCCAGCCGGTCATTCTCCAGCGAATCAAAGTCCGGGAGCTCGATGCCTTCCTGACCCGAGATGATGCCCGACACATCCTTTGCCTTGTATACTGTCCCCTTGATAAAAGTGACATCCTCTATCGCAAGGCCGGAATCAAGCGCATCCGCTGCTTCGATGATTGCCAGCTCGCCCATGCCGTATATCAGCAGATCCGCGCCGGAATCCAATAGTATCGAACGCTTCAGCCTGTCCGACCAGTAATCGTAATGTGCCAGACGACGGAGGCTCGCCTCGATACCGCCGATGATTATCGGCACTTTTTTGTATTTTTTGCGGATGAGATTGCAGTAAACGATCGTCGCTCGGTCGGGACGGCGCCCGGTCTTTCCGCCCGGAGTGTATGCGTCCGTCGAGCGCCGGCGCTTCGTTACCGAATAATGATTCACCATAGAATCCATATTTCCGGCAGAGACGAGGAAGCCGAGCCTCGGCATTCCGAAGACCGCTATGCTCTCCTCATCCTTCCAGTCAGGCTGCGGGATCAACGCCACCCGGTACCCGTGCGACTCGAGCACGCGGCTGATTATCGCAGGGCCGAACGAGGAATGATCAACATACGCGTCTCCGATGACATATACAAAATCCGGCTGCTGCCAGCCGCGATCGCGCATTTCTTCTGCTGTAACAGGTAAAAAATGTTTCATTTTTCCGTATATTACTTTTCTCTTGTTTATAAATCCATATCCCGCCGGGCTTCCTCTGCGCGGTACTGCGGTCTCTCCCGGCATCCCTTATAATATGATCACAGTGTCAACAGCTCTTCTTCCGTGCAGGCTTGCGTGAAAGTGGGTGAAACATGTGTGTTCGCGTTCCATATTGAGCGCAATATGGCGATTATTTGCCGAAATAGTGCATGTTGTGGGTGATGGTGTGGAAATAAAAAATGTCAGGGTCTCCATGTTCCGCGCCAAAATGGACTATTTACATCTGGATCATTATTATAATAATAGCATACTTTTCCGGCCCGCGCTTCTTTTTCATAACGAAAGCGGGCATTTTCAAAATCACATCCTCATGCTAATATATTCTCATGAGAGTAATCTACTGCCTGCTCCAGTGGACCTGGGGAATATTACAGAATATCGGAGGCCTAGCTGTTTTCATCCGCCACATCCGCTGCCGTCACAGCTTTTTCCACGACGCAATCGTGACGGAATGGGACAAACCGCGCTATTGTGCCACGGGGATGTTTATTTTTGTGAAGACAGGCTGCTCGGAAAAGCTCCTCGTCCACGAATACGGTCACACCGTACAGTCGGCGATCCTCGGACCGCTTTTCATCCCGGTGATAGGCCTTCCTTCCACGCTCTGGGCCAATATCAAGTTCTTCCACCGTTACCGTCGGAGGAAAAAGTACTCATATTACTCGCTCTATCCCGAAAAATGGGCAAATTCCCTCGGTGAAAAATACACCGGCAGGCCCTCGATGGGGCAGGCGATCATAGATTGAGCATTATCGGAAAAGGAGAGGAAATGGAACAGGATACAAAGGAATTGATTGACCGGCTGACCGCGACGAACGAGCAGCTCGTAAAGCAGAACAAAAGGCAGCTCATACTGACCGCTGTTATCGCCGCTGTCTGCGTACTTTCGGTGATCGCGATGCTCATCCTGATCCCGAATATAAAGAGCTCCTCGGAAAAGCTGAACGCTCTGTCCGCGAGAATAAGCTCACTGCTGCCTGAGGACGGAGAAACACTGATAAAAGAGCTCGAAACGAGCGTAAAGAATATCGAGACTATCACCTCTCAGCTGACGAAGCAATATAACGATGACATGATATCCGATCTCAATGAAAGCGTCGAAAATATACTGACCGTTACGACCGAGCTCGCCGAAGCCGACCTGAACGGTATGGTCAAAAACATCAATGACCTCGCCTCTGCGACCCAGATCCAGCTCGGAAACGCGATGGAAAAGCTCGATCAGATCGATCTCGATACACTGAACCGCGCAATAAAAAACCTCGCGGATGTCATCCAGCCGCTCGCAGACTTCTTCAATATCTTTAATTGAATCCCCGGCGTCACAGAGCGAAACGCTGCTGACGCTGACTTCATTATGAATGCTCTCTTCAGATACATCCCCTATGCCGGCACTTACGAACGCGAGCCCTGCGAAACGCGAGTTCAGCACCGCAGCTTTAGACACGCGCGAACTGTATCTGAAAAAGGCATCCATAAAAAACGCTCCCCCCTGCCGGTCACCCGACAGGGGGGAGTTTTCGTCACGGATCATTCATCCGGACTATATCGCTTTTTGCGGAGGATCAATCCTCGTACATCTTCTGAAGCTTCAGCAGATGCTCATAGCGCTCCTGAGCAGCAGCCTCGTTGCGCTGGAAGAGCTCTTCGGCACGATCCGGGAACTCACGGGTCAGGCGGCTGTAACGAGCCTCGTTCTTCAGGAATTCCTGATATCCGCCTGCGGGAGCCTTGGAATCAAGGCTGAACTTCTTGGTCTCAAGTGCGGGATTGAATCTGAAGGTGTTCCAGTAACCGCAGTCAACAGCCTTCTTCATCTCGTTCTGGCAGTTGAGCATGCCGCCCTTGATGGAGTGCATCTCGCAAGGAGCATATGCGATGATGAGTGAAGGTCCGTTGTAAGCCTCAGCTTCCTTGATGGCCTTGATGGTCTGGTTTCTGTCAGCGCCCATAGCGATCTGAGCGACATATACATAACCATAGCTCATGGCGATCTCAGCAAGGCTCTTCTTCTTGACTTCCTTACCGGCTGCAGCAAACTGTGCTACCTGACCGATATTGGAGGCCTTGGAAGCCTGTCCGCCGGTATTGGAGTAAACTTCGGTATCGAATACGAAGATATTGACGTCCTTGTTGGAAGCAAGTACATGGTCAACGCCGCCGAAACCGATATCATATGCCCAGCCGTCGCCGCCGAAGATCCATACGGACTTCTTGTTGAGGTAATCCTTGTTGGCAAGGATGGCCTTTACGGTATCGCAGCAGACATCGCTCTCAAGGTTAGCGATGAGCTCCTTGGTAGCATCCTGGTTAGCTTCGCCGTCATACATGGTGTCGAGCCACTTCTGGCATACAGCCTTGCGGGTCTCGCAATCGGTCTTCTCAGCAACTTCCTTTACGAGAGCAGCTGTGTTCTCGCGGATGGTGTTCTGAGCTACCCACATACCATAGCCGTGCTCAGCATTGTCTTCGAACAGGGAGTTGTTCCAAGCGGGGCCCTGGCCGAGAGCGTTGGTGGTGAAGGGTGAAGTAGCACCGGGGTTGCCCCAGATGGAGGAGCATCCGGTAGCGTTGGAGATGTACATACGATCGCCGAACAGCTGGGTGATGAGACGTGCATAAGCGGTCTCAGCGCAGCCTGCGCAGGAGCCGGAGAACTCAAGAAGAGGCTTCTTGAACTGGCTTCCCTTTACGGTAGCATCTTCAACATCCTTCTTAACGGATACGGTCTCGACTGCCTTATTGAATACAGCCTGCTGGTCGAGCTGGCTTTCCTGAGGAACCATGGTGAGTGCCTGTGAAGGGCAAACTGTTACGCAAACGCCGCAGCCCATGCAGTCCAGAGGAGAAACGGTCATGGTGTACTGATATACGCCCTTGCCCTTGCCTGCCTTGATCGGAACTATCTTGGCGCCTTCAAGAGAAGCAGCCTCTTCGTCGGTCAGAGCATAAGGACGGATGGTAGCATGAGGGCAAACATATGAGCACTGGTTGCACTGGATACACTTCTCAGCGTCCCATGAAGGAACGTTAACAGCTACGCCACGCTTCTCATATGCAGCAGCACCGAGCTCGAACTGGCCGTCCACATGAGGCATGAAGGTGGAAACAGGAAGAGAATCGCCGTCCATCT
>JAZRWL010000213.1:0-2762 GCA_045599685.1 Lachnospiraceae bacterium | reverse complement strand
CTGCATTATCTGATCCTGCACCGTCACGTCAAGCGCCGTAGTCGCCTCATCCGCGATCAGAAGCTCCGGCTCACACAGGAGCGCCATCGCTATCATCACTCTCTGCTGCATCCCGCCCGATAGCTCAAAGCTGTAACGCTTCATGAGATTTTCGGGATCGTTCAACCCCACCGCCGCGAGCATTTTTATCGACTCAGCCTCAGCCGCAGCCCGGTCGAGCTTCCTGTGCGCAAAAAGCGTCTCCGTCATCTGCGCGCCTATCGTATATACCGGATCCAGGCACTGCATGGGATCCTGAAAGATCATCGCCATATCGTTTCCGCGGATCGTCTGCAGCTCCTTCTCGGAATAGGAAAGCAGCTCCCGTCCTCTGAAGGAAATGCTTCCTCCCGTGATCCTGCCCGGTTTCTTCAAAAGGCGCATCACGGCGTAGGCCACAGTGCTCTTGCCGCTGCCTGACTCTCCGACGATGCCCAGCACCTCTCCGGGCGATACCGAAAGCGTCGCTCCCGAGACTGCCTGCACCAGACCGCGCTTCGTGGAGAATTCCACACAGAGATCCTTTATTTCAAGCAGTTTTTCCGCCATCACCTGTCACCTCCGTCCGCACGCAGAGCGTCTCTGAGTCCGTTTCCGATGAGATTGAAGCAAAAGACTGTGACTACCACCGCGATACAGGGCACCAGTATCACATGAGGCGCGAGCCCCAGCGTGATGTATCCCTGCGCGACCATCTGCCCCCATTCGGGCAGAGGCGGATTGACACCCAGACCGATATATCCCATTATCGTACAGGTGAGCATCGCCTCAGCTGCCGTATTCGAAATATAGATCAGCGACGGCGCCGCGATATTCGGCAGGACGTGCTTCAATACTATCTCCGGCTTCTTCACTCCCAGCGCTCTGGCTGCCTCGACATATTCCGAGGCCATCACTCCCGCCACGAGAGGCCGCAGGAGCCTCACGAGCGGCGGCACCAGTGAAAGCGCTATGGCGTATTTGAAATATCCCTTGCCGAAGCCGAAGATGAATTCTATCACTATCGAGATGAGCAGCATCGGGATCGAGGCCAGCGCATCCACGAGGCGCATTATTATCATATCTGCCGCACCGCCGAAAACGCCGGTAACGATACCGATCAGTGCTCCCGCGATCAGGGCCAGCGCCACCGCCGCAAAGGTGATGCCGAAGGTCTCCCGTCCGCCGTAGAGCAGCCTTGAGAACATATCACGTCCCATCCTGTCCGCGCCCAGGATATGCTCGCTGTCAGGCGCGCAGTACTGCAGGCTTATGTCCATAGCCGCAGGATCGTACTCTGTGAGAAGGGGTGCCGCCAGACAGGCGGTCAGTATGATAAAAAGCAGGATGAGTCCAGCCATCGCCGAGCGGTCATGCGCGAAGCGACCTGCCGCTTCCTTCCAGAAACTGTTGTCGGAGGCATTTTTCTTTTTCATTTTTCACCTCCGACGGCCTTTTTATTGAGTTTTCCCGTGTTCCTCACCATTCTCCTGGCACGCGGATCGACCGCGAGCTGCAGGATCTCGCTCACCAGTCCTATCAGCATGAGGACGATCGCTATCACCACCACACAGGCGAGCACGGTCATGAGATCGCGGCTCAGCACCGCCTCCACGAGCATTGCTCCGATCCCGGGGATGGAAAAGAGATTCTCGACTACCAGTGTGCTGCAGAACATCTGCACTACGATATTATTCATCGTGGCTATGATGGGAACGAGCGAATTCTTCAGTACATGCCCGCATATGATCTTTCGGCGGGGAAGGCCCTTTGCGATGAGCGTCGTGACGTAAGGGCGGCTCAGCACATCGCTTACCGCCGAGCGCGTCATCCTCACCATCAGCGACACTCCGCCTATACCGAGCACCGTCGTCGGCAGGATATAGGAACCGGGCTCCTTAATGCCGAAGACCGGCAGCAGCCTCAGGGAAAGAGCAAAGACCAGCACGAGCACTATCGTGAGCACATAAGAAGGGATCGACGCGAGCAGCATCGTAAACATCGATATTATACGGTCCCAGGCTCTGCCGCGGTGAGTGGCCGACACTATCCCGAGCGGTACACCGATGCAGGCGGTAATGATCAGGCCGAAGAGGCTGAGCTTCAGCGTCTCAAAGGTACGCTGGCGCAGATTACGCATGAAGAGCTCATTGGAGGCCGCACCGGTGGATAGCTCGCGTTTTATCAGGAGATTGTAGACATAACGGACGTATTGCGTAAGGAAATTGTCCGGCGCCTCATGCTCGGCGAAGAATTCCTCCAGTCGATCGTCATATCCGTACGCCGAAAAGCGCGTTCCGGCATTCGCCGTGATCGATACAAGAAGCAGCTGCACGACGAAAATAATCGCGAGCAGCGTAGGGATCATAAGCAGTATACGTTTTATTATGAATTTTATCATTAATTTTACCCCGTATTATATTACTACCTAAGATGTATTTCTGCAATAAGTCTTATAATATCGCCGTTTTTCATCACCGGTGTACGAAACCTCATTTCATGCGGGGCTGTAGGTTTGTCAAACATATGTTACACCCCATTGAACAAACTCTTTGAGGATAACCGAAGGTGATTTCCAGCCAAGAGGACGCATAGGAAAGTGCTTGTAGTCTCTTCGGTTATACAGTTGGAGCTGCTTGGAGAAGTCCTCAAAAGAGTAGAAGGTATGTGTGGCATAGAACCGCTCATTATCCTTACGATGGCTTCTTTCAACCTTTCCGTTATGTCTGGGAGTAAATGGCCGG
>JAZRWL010000212.1:0-2857 GCA_045599685.1 Lachnospiraceae bacterium | reverse complement strand
GCACCGTAGTTCTGACCTGAGAAGGTAGTGGTCGTCGTACCCATGGCGCTGCACATCATCCAGTAGAGCGCGTCGATCTTGCGGAAGGCGCCGATCGCGGCAATGGATTCGGTGCTCAGCATATTGACGAAGGACTGGATCGTCATATTTGCGATCCCGAAAAGGGCGGACTGGAAGCCTCCGGGTATGCCGATCTTCAGCTGCATGGAGAGGACTTTCGGATAGATCTTTATTTTGCGTATCTTGAGCCGGTAGCGGTCATCGAGCTTCATGACGCGGCGTGTTACGAGGATAGCGCTGATCGCCTGAGAGATGTCGGTGGCGATAGCGACACCGGCGACTCCGAGAGGGATTACGGTCACGAATACGATATCGAGCACGATATTGCAGAAACAGCAGACGATCAGGATATACAGCGGATGTACGGAATCTCCGAGCGCACGCAGGATACCGGTGCCGATATTATAGATCAGGGAGACCAGGAAGCCGCAGAACATGATCGTGCAATAGGTCACGGAATCGTCCCAGAGGATCTTGCTCGTATTCAGCAGTCTCAGCAGAGGCCGCAGACTGATCAGGGTGATCGCTGTGAAAGCGGCACCGCCGATCAGCACGAAGGCGTAGGCATTGTGGATATCGCGATGGATGGCCTCATAGTTCTGGGCGCCGTAGTGCTGCGCGACGGTTACTGTAGCGCCTCCGGCAAGTCCCATGAAAAACCACATCGCGACACCGCAGATCTCGCCGGAAGAACCTCCGACCGCGGCAAGGGCATTGGTACCGACGAAGTTTCCTACGATGATCGTGTCTACGGTATTATATAGAGTCTGGAACAGTGAACCTATCATGATCGGAATGAAATAGCGCAGCATTCCTTTCCAAATGGTCCCGTTCGTAATGACTTCGGGATCTTTCAATCCGAGATTGAACCTCATATCTCCCTCCTGAGGAAAAATTTCATTTAGTTTAACATATGGCAATAGCAATTGCAAGAATACAGCGGCGTACGCACACGGGTCCGCTGCGGAAAGAAAGGGTGAACGACATTGATAGACCTTCACATCCATACGACGTATTCCGACGGAACGGACAGTCCGGCACAGATCGTGGAAGAGGCACTGCGGCTGGGGCTTACCGCCATTGCCGTCACGGATCATGAAACGCTCTCGGGCGTGAAGCCCACGATCGCAGCGGCTGAGGGCTGCGGTCTCGAGGTAGTACCGGGCATAGAGATCAGTACCGATTGCGAGGGGCATGAGGTGCATATCGTCGGATTATTCGTGGACGAGGATAATGCTGCTCTGGCCGAGGAGGCGGAAAAGATCTGCGAGGGAAGGATAGGAAGAAACTTCGCCGCCGTAAAGCTCCTCCGTGAAAAGGGCTATGACATTAGCGACGATGATCTCCTGGCCTACGGCTCTGACAGAGTGCTGACTAAGGGTAATGTGGCTGAGATACTGGTCAATAAGGGTTATGCCGACGACCTGCGTGACGCGATAGACCGTTTTCTGGTGCGCGGCGGCATCGCATATTCCGAGAGGTACAAGCCGGAGCCGGAGCGGGTGATAGAGCTTATCCACGGGGCCGGAGGCCTTGCCTTCGTCGCCCATATCAATCAGATAGACAGGAAGGATCTGAGCAACGGCGTGCGGATAACGAGGCATATCATAAACCTCGGCGCCGATGGTCTGGAGACCCGCTACAGCGAGTATGATGATGAGACGCGTATGGCTGCCGAAGGGATAGCAAAAGAGTTCGGAGTGCTGCGCTCGGGCGGCAGCGATTATCACGGGACGCTGAAAAAAGGACTGTTTTTGGGTACGGGCTACGGCGATCTGCAGGTGCCCGGAGAGTATCTCGCCGCAATTAAAGCCCGGCATCGGTAGACATTTTGACGGTCATGTGATAGAATCTCAGTCAGACTTTTTCAGGAGGCTGATATGAGCAGAAGAATATTGCTGAAGCTCAGCGGAGAAGCGCTGGCAGGACCTTCACATACGGGCTTTGATGAAGAGACCGTAAGAAAAGCGGGCCTTCAGATAAAAAAAGCGGTCGATGAGGGAATGCAGGTTGCGATAGTGATAGGCGGCGGCAATTTCTGGCGCGGACGCAGCTCGAATGCCATCGACAGAGTAAAGGCTGACCAGATCGGTATGATGGCCACCGTCATGAACTGTGTCTACGTCTCGTCGCTTTTCAACGGTCTCGGCATGGCTACGGAGGTATTCTGTGCCTTTGAGGTCGGCGGGATCGCGAAGCTTTTTGATTACGACACGGTCGAAAAAGAACTGCAGGCAGGCAAGGTCGTTTTCTTTGCGGGCGGTACCGGCCATCCGTATTTTTCCACCGATACCGGCGTCGCAGTGCGCGCAGTCGAGATGAAGGTCGATGAGATCCTTCTCGCAAAGGCCGTAGACGGTGTATACGACAGCGACCCGAAGGTAAATCCCGACGCGAAGAAGTACGATGTGATAAGCATCGAAGAGGTAGTGGAGAAAAAGCTCAAGGTCATAGATCTGGCAGCCGCTATCCTCTGCATGGAAAACAGGGTCCCCATGTCGATATTCGGACTTGAGGGAGAAGACAGTATTTATCAGGCTATCAAGGGCAATATCACAGGCACAAGAGTAACCGTATAGGAGGTAAACATGGAAGACATCGTAAAAGTATCCGAAGAGAAGATGGAGAAGACTTTAGCAAACCTCAATGATGAGTATTCCGTCATCAAGGCGGGACGCGCGAATCCGAATCTCATAAACCGCATCATGGTCGATTATTACGGAGTACCCACGCCGATGCAGCAGGTGGCGAATATCTCGGTGCCTGAGGCCCGCCTCATCCAGATCCAGCCGTGGGA
>JAZRWL010000211.1:0-3475 GCA_045599685.1 Lachnospiraceae bacterium | reverse complement strand
GATGACGGCGTCCGGGCGGAGCTCTTCGATGGCGGCACGCAGCGCGGCGCCGGTCTTACCGTATACCACGGGGAGCTCGCACTTGTAAAGCTCGATACCTTCGGGAGCGGTGACTCCCTTTACACCCTCCCAGGAGGGATTGATCTTGTCATTGGCAAAGGGCTCAAAGCCCGTCATCAGAAGCTTTTTCATTTGAAAAACCTTTCTTACTGGCACTGCTCCTGGAATTCTCTCCAGATCTGGCTGTGCATATCCTCGGCCTCGGTGCTGACATTCTGGATGATCTCGCCCTTTTCCGTGCCCTCGGGGAGAGTCAGGAGAGGTCTCATCTCATCGGAAATGTGCTCGTTCGCGGCCTTGTTTGTGCTGTAATACCCCATGAATTCAGCCCATTTCGCATAATTCCCGGCATCCATCATATAATCGAAGAAGGCATAAGCCGCTTCTGTGTTCGGAGCGTCAGAGGGAATGAACATTCCCATGATACCGAAGCCGAGTCCTTCCTTCGGGTAGCAGATGGAGAGGTCATCGCGGGCCTGCATGGCCATCGTCACCTGTGAGGTGTAGAGGAAGCCGGCAGCGACCTCGCCGCTGATGATGTAATCCTGAGTATTGTCATCGATTATCAGACGGATATTGGGAGCGAGCTCCTTGAGCTTTTCACCTGCTTTTTCAATGACGGCGGTATCATTCGTATTGAAAGATTCGCCCATGGTCTTGAGCGTGATGCCGTCGATGACGCGGTAATTCGCGGTTATGGCGACATTGTCCGCCAGCCTCTCGTCCCAGAGGTCCTCATATGAGGTGAGTTCAAAGCCGGTCAGCTCCTTATCATATACGATGAGCGGCACTCCGGCACCGATCGGGATAGTGTACTCGTTGTCGGGATCGTAAAAGTATCCCTGGTACAGAGGATCGATATTCTCCCAGGTGGTGAGCAGGGATGGGTCGAGCTTCTGCATCAGTCCTTCGGTCCTGACGAGCTCAAGAATATAATCATCCGCAAGGACCACATCATAGTCGCCGCCCTTTGTCTCCTCGAGCTTCGCGAGCATATCTTCGTTGAGTGCGAAATTCGAGTAATTGATCTTTACGCCGGTCTTTTCGGTGAAACCGTCCAGGAGCTCCTGAGGGAACATGCCTTCCCAGGTGTAGAGGTTCAGCTCTCCGCCGAGGCTCCGACTTCCGCTTTCTCCGCAGGCAGTCAGTGAAAGGAGCATGACGAGCACAAGTGCCAGCGCAGCGATACGTTTAATGTTTTTCATTTTTTCCTCCTTTATGTGTGATCATATCTGAAACTATGACCAATACTATGGTAAAAAGGAACATCAGGGTCGCGAGAGCGTTTATCTCCGGCGTGACGCCGGTCTTCAGTCTCGTATAGATCTTGACGGGAAGCAGGTTCACCGTCGGCCCTGTCGTAAAAATACTGATGACGACATCATCTATCGACATCGCAAAGGCGATTATGACGCCGGATGATATGGCGGGGATGAGTTCCGGCAGCGTGATATCGAAAAAGACCCTGAGCGGCGAGGCGCCCAGATCCCGCGCTGCCTCCTCGAGACTTTTGTCCATGCCGATGAGACGTGCACTCACCTGTATGAAGACATACGGTATGCAGAAAGAGGTATGCGCGATTATCAGTGTCAGCATACCGAAGGGCAGGCCCATGAATGAGAATACCGCGAGGAAGACCATGCCGAGTATGATCTCGGGAATCATTATGGGGAGCTTTGATACGCCGATGATGAGGTCATTCAGCTTTTTGATCCGTTTGCCGTGGAGCTTTGACATACCGTAGGCTCCCATAGTGCCGATGATGACGGAGAGCGCGCAGCTTATACCCGCGAGGACGAGCGTATTGACGAGGGCTTCCCAGATGTCGTGATCGGCAAAAAGAGTCTCATACCATTTCCAGCTGAAGCCTCCCCAGATAGAGGAGATCTTTGACTCATTGAATGAATAAAAGATCGTCACGGCGATCGGGATATACATTATCACGAGAATAATGATGATATAGATCGTGGAGGGCAGCTTGCGTTTTTTCTTCATGACAGTCCCTCCAGTCTGGAGGTCTTGAAGACCAGCCTGTAGACCGCGATCATAACTGAGGTGAGCACGAGCAGCACCACGGAGAGTGCGGCGGCGAAGGGGATATTGCGGCCTTTTGTGAGCTGCTGCTGGATCAGGCTGCCTACGAGCACGATCTTATTTCCGCCAAGTATCTCCGAAATGAAGAACAGTCCCATAGAGGGGATGAAGGTCAGGATGACTCCGGAAAAAAGACCCGGCATCGTGAGCGGAAGAGAGATAGTGCGGAAAGCGCGGAAGCGTCCGGCACCCAGGTCTCTCGCGGCGTTCACGAGCTCCATGTCGAGCTTTGAAGCGCTTGCGTATACCGACAGTATCATCATGGGGAGCAGTGCGTATACCATGCCGACGACTACCGCCGGATAAGTGAAGAGCAGCTTTAACGGCCCGTCTGTCAGGCCCATTCCCATGAGAGCGTTGTCGAGCAGTCCGTTGCTGCGGAAGATGATTATCCAGCCGTAGATACGGATGAGCGAGCTCGTCCAGAAGGGGATCATTATGAGCAGCATGATACGGCGTCTCCAGGGGTCAACCATCCTCGCCATAAAATATCCGAAGGGATACCCCACCAGGACATTGATCACCGTGGTGAGGAAGGCCAGTTTGAAGGACTGCCAGAAGGTACGCAGATTAATCGGCTCGAGTATCTTCGCGTAATTGTCGAGAGTAAAAGCATTCACGAAGCCCCAGGTCTCGGCACGCGACATAAAGCTGATGACTATCATGTAGATGATAGGCAGGAGCACGAATATTATCGTAAAGACATAGAGCGGGGCAAGCATCCATGCCGCTAATTTCCGGTTTTTCATTGGTTGATGCGCGATTCTTCTATGAAATCGCGGACAAAATCATTGGCGGGGCTGCTGAAGATCTCCTCCGTGGGCCCCTCCTGTTCGATATGGCCGTCGTTCATGACGATTATCCTGTCGGAGAGGAAGCGTGCCTCCTCCTGATCGTGCGTGATATATATGAAGGTGATGTGCAGCTTTTGCTGCAGCGCCTTCAGTTCACGCTGCATCTGACGGCGCAGCTTCAGATCCAGAGCCCCGAGAGGCTCGTCAAGGAGAAGGATCTGCGGCTCGTTCACGATGGCGCGGGCGAGAGCGACACGCTGCTTCTGACCTCCCGAAAGCTGGGAGATACGGCGCTTTTCGTATCCATCGAGCTGCACGGTCCTTAGCACCGACTCCACTTTGTCGCGGATCTGGTCTTTGCCGAGCTTTTTCAGCTTGAGACCGTAGGCGATGTTTTCTCCCACATTCATGTGGGGGAAGAGGGCATAGCTCTGGAATACGGTATTGACCGCTCTTTCATTGGGCTCTTTTCCCGTTATGTCTTCGCCATTCAGGATGACCTGACCCTCGTCGGCGTATTCCAGCCC
>JAZRWL010000210.1:0-6508 GCA_045599685.1 Lachnospiraceae bacterium | reverse complement strand
GGATCCGGTGGGTATGATTTGGGAATTCGCCGATCCGGTCGTTTCCCCGGCGCACACCAAAGGCCTTATCGGTCAGCCGAACGAGGTGAAGCTCAAATACCTCGCTGACAACGACTTTAAAGATCTTGAAGGTGCGGAGCTGAAGGCCGCTATCGAGGCGAAGATCCGCGCCAAGACCGGCGACAGCCTCGTGGGAAGCATGGCCTCTCAGGGTACGACCCCCCGCCGTCTGACCGATCTGATCGGCTCGCTATGCGACCTGACCTCAGGCTCCGGCGACAAGGGCACTCCCATCGTCTATATCCAGGGATATTTCGACAATTATACCAACGCATAAACGAAGGATAAGCAAAGGCGGCTGCAGCGCAAAAAACGCTTCAGCCGCTTTTCTGTAGTATATTCTTTCTGCGGGCTTTATTATGGATACTCTGTTGTCGGAGAATCCGCAGTACCTGCCTCGCTTCACTCTGTTTCTTCCGTGATAAAATCCATGAATCTCGACGCCGCCGGAGTAGGAGAAACGCCCTTCAGCGTACACATCACCACCGCTCTCGTCGGTATCTCAAAATCGGTCTTCAGTGGACGGATGACGCCGCGGCTGAGCGTGGAGGTCGAGAATTCCTCTGTCACACAGGCCACACCGAGACCTATCCTCGCGAGAGAGATCAGCAGATAATGTGTGCCGAGCTCTATCTGCGGCTCGATCAGGATCCCGTTTTTTCTGAAAAACTCATCCACAAAGATCCTCGAGCTGGCCTTCCTCTCCAGCAGTATCAGCGGAAAGGCGGCAATTTCTGCCATCGAGTATCTCTTTTCAAAATCACAGTCATAATCGGGCGATGCTACGAAAACCGTATGCGTATCCACGCAATGCCTGATATCATAGGCTTTTTCATCCTGCATCTCGCTCGCAAAGGCCACATCGACCTGCCCGGCGTGCAGAAGATCCATGACCATCTGCGTCGTACCGTTCTGGATCCTTATTATGATATTCGGATAAGCCTGATGAAAGGCTTCGAGACGCTTCAGGAGATAGGTCCGCGTTATCGTATCGCTCGCGCCTATCGTCAGCTCACCGGCACTGAGGCCCCGCACCTGGGCAAGCTTTTCCTCGCCGCTCTTGATCATTCCCAGCGCGTGATTGACATATTCCAGAAGCAGCTGTCCCTCACGGGTCAGACTGACGCCCTTCTGACTGCGGGTAAAAAGCCTCACGCCCAGCTGTTCCTCGAGCTGTCTTACCGATTGGCTGACCGCCGACTGTGAGATGAACAGTTCCTGCGCTGCCGCCGAAATATTCTTTTTTTCGGCCACAGTACGAAAAACCCTGTATAATTCAAGCTTGACTGCCATATCGCCGTCTCCTGTAAATGCCGCTCACGACCGTCGGAAATCTCATCTGTCTGCGCGTAAATACGTAATGAATTGCCTTCCGCTCTCCTCAAATTGCTGTTCGGCTGCTTCGAAACCGATCTTATACGAGGAATCCTCCGACGGATCGTAAATGACAAAATTGACATCCTCATATCCGATAATGATAAGCGGCTCTCCCGCCTCTCCGAGAGAAAGCACGGGGCTGCCCTCAGCGAGGAAGGGATACAGAGCCTTCACCGAGCAGCTCTCGAGACGGAGCAGGTCCGCACCTGTCTCTTTCTCTATCGCCTCTCCGACGCTCAGTCCCATCTCCAGGAGCTCTTCGGCATCAACGCTTACACCCTCCAGCCGGAATATCGCGTCCAGAGCCTTCGCCATCGGAGTCCCGTCCCCGTCAGTCTCGCCGGCGGGCGGCATCGACAGAACGGTTTTTTCCGGATCTCTCGCGGTACGGTGCCAGACGCGCCTTCCGCTCTCGTCCGCGACCCAGCCCATCTCATCGTAGACCGCCTCTATCGCATATCCGGCCTCATCGTAACTTCCGCTCAGATGGCCCTCGCTGTATGCGTAATACAGTGTGTCCGTCCCGGACTCGCTTTCCGCGGTATCAGCTCCGGCAAAATACGAGATGCCCTCGGGCTGCATAAAGCCTGGCTTCGCGCCGACATCTCCCGAAACAGGAAGAACCGCGATCTTTCCGCGCTTTTCGAATTTTTCATAAGAATATTCCCGATCGGACGCGCCCCTTTGCCCGGCGTTGCGTATCAGCATATCCCCCTCTATCGCAGCGAACCCGTCGGCACTTTTTTTCATACGCTCCAGTCCCACAAGTCCGTCACCCACCGTTACACGTGTGATATAGGTGTTCGGATACTCGTATCTCGCTGATTCGCTGCCGTCCTTTGCGAGGATCACCAGCGCGTAAGCGGGTCTGATGCGGGTGTACCCCGCCACACTGATATCGCTTCTCTTTCCGACCGTCGCCACAAAATCCATGTCGATGAAGCCGTGCGGCTCGATATACTCATCCTCGGCAGAGGTGATCGTCTGTGTTTCGCGTCCGTCCAGATAAAGCAGCTGCACGCTGTCAGCCTCGCCTGACTCCTGAGCATCGATCCAGGCGATAGCGGTCTCCGACTCGTTTACCTGCAGACGTCTTGCCGTCGCCCCCTCCACCATGCGCAGCAGCTCCTCGCCGCTCTCGCTCAGTATGAAGACGGTATCATCCATCAGGAAATACACTCTCCTGTCCACTTTTGTGGCGAGCGTTTCTATTTCCGAACGTATCAGCTCATATGAGGAAGCCGACTGTATGAAGCGGCGCTCCTGCAGAGTATTCTCCTTATTTGAATATCTGAAGACCGACAGCCCCGTCAGTCCCTCGTGCTCACCGCGGCTCATGTAGCCGTAAACAAGGAAATCCACATTCCCGGCGTCATCTATATCGAGTATCTTTATATCATAGTCCGTATTGACCCGGCCGCCCTCGTTCAGACCGCGCAATGTGAAGATCTCCGTGAATCTTCCGTCGGCCGAGCTGTAGCTCCACAGCTCGCCGCAATCGGTGAGCGCCAGCTGCGTCCCGTCGGGAGAGATCATCGTATGTATATCGTCCGCCCCCGCTATCCCGAGGTACAGGCCCTTTGCGGCAAGATCTCCGTCCCTCGGCGAAAACCGTTGGGTCATCGATCTTTCATATGCCATGAGATAAAATGGCGTGGCTCCCTGGGCGTACCTCTGATGCGACCACTGCAGACAGAGATACTCCTCCACATAATAATTTCTTACGATACCGTTTTCATCCGCTGCGGCGATCTCCGTTTTTATGAGAAACGAACCGAAGAGCCTGTCCATCTCCAGTATCCTTATCTCGGGAACGGCGATCTCGACCGGTTCGAGATCCCTGTAGGTCAGCTGCCTGAAATTGGAATGTATATTGACATTGGCGAGAGACTCATTATCGGCTGAATCATCTACCTCCCAGTTGATCGCGTATTTTTGCGCCTCCTCGGCGTCAAAAGTCGACTGATGGAAGTCTTTCACATATTCCATCATTTTTTCGGTCTTCAGATCATCGTCCCAGAGGACGCGGCTGTAATAACTCACCTGAGAATGAAATTCCGTGGTGAGCCTGATGATAAGCTCGTATTCGACGCCCTTTTCGATGAGATCCTTGATCGGCAGAACGGCCTTTATACCGGTCTCTGTCGCGTCCCAGCTGCCGAGCGTTTCGCCCTCTATCAATATCCGGTCTCCGATGCGCCTTATCTCATATGAGACCGAGGTGAGTGTCGTCCCCGGCGTGATCACACGGATACCGAGCTCTCTGTCTGCGGACAGCGGAGTGATGCTGTCAAGGAGCTCGCCCTCGTCCATCTCTCCGACATAGCCCGAGAGATAATTCACCTCTTCTCCTGCGACGGTAAGACAGACGGTAGGGAGCTTTTCATTCTCGATAAGAGTATAGGATATCTCGTCCGCTTCATCCGGACGTGAAATAAGAAGGAGGACGACCAGCGTTACCAGGAAGACCCCCCCTAATATCAGAATTTTTCTGAATATATCCTTCATTTACAGTTCCAGCTCGATCTTCCTGCCGGTGGGCTCGTACCTGTAATATGTGACTCCCGCGGCATTGAACATCCTCTTCGAGGCCATGACCGCCGGCGTCAGCGCGTACTTGTCATCGGCGTAGATCACAGTCTTTATCCCCGCCTGGATGATGGCCTTCGCACATTCATTGCAGGGAAAGAGGCTCACATAAAGCTTGCTGCCGTCAAGACTTCCGCCGCGGTAATTCAATATGGCGTTGAGCTCGCTGTGAGTAGTGTAGAAATACTTGTTGTCGTAGGGCTCGCCCTCTCTGTTCCAGGGAAAATCATCGTCGGAGCAGCCGATGGGGAAGCCGTTGTAACCCATGGACAGGATCTTGTTGTCGCTGCTCACGATGCAGGCGCCTACCTGAGTATTGGGATCCTTTGAGCGCTGCGCCGAAAGCAGCGCAACGCCCATGAAATATTCATCCCAGGAAATATAATCCGTTCTCTTGTTCATATCAGAGCTCTTCTATCTTCGAGATCCTTCTGATATGCCTCTCCTCATTGGAAAAAGGCGTATCAAGGAAGGTATCGGCGATCATCTCGGCCTGTCCCTGTCCGATCACGCGCGCACCCATGGTGAGCACATTCGCATCATTGTGCTCTCTGGTGAGCTTTGCCGAATAAACGTCGCCGCAAAGTGCCGCTCTGATGCCCTTGTGCTTGTTCGCCGCGAGACACATGCCGATACCGGTACCGCAGATAAGGATGCCCTTCTCGCACTCGCCCGCTGCAACGGCAGCCGCTGCCGCGTGAGCATAGTCGGTATAATCACAGGAAGCCGTCGAATCTGTACCGAAGTCCTTTATCTCAAAGCCTCTCGCCTGAAGGTGCTTGATAAGCGCCGCCTTCATCTCAAATCCACCATGGTCACTTCCGATTGCAATGATTCCCATTTTTTACTCCTCACTGAATAATAATTTCTCACAAGCGACTTTTACCACAAAGTCTAAATATTCATAGCAGGCGCCGTACTGCGCCAGCGTCCCGCCATAAGGTTCCGTCATATCGCCTTCCTGTCCGGCGTATTCTCCGAGAGAGCAGATCGTCGCACCGCTTCCGGAGAGGACTTCCTCCGCCCTGCGCCTGACGCTCTCAGACATAGCGAAGACCAGCGTATTCTCCGCCGCATCTGCCGCCGTCAGCTCCTCGCTGCCGTTCTTTGCGGGCCGGAGCCCGTCGCCCTTCAGCACCGCGACCGCCTTCGGATTGACCGGCTCGGGGAAAAGCACCACCAGGCCCCTTGAAAGGATCTCCGGGCCGCCGCGGCGCAGTATCCTCTTCATTATCGCCTCGGCCATGATGCTCATGCAGGTATTGTCCTGATCCAGAAATATTATCCGCCCGTAATACATGTCACACCTGTATAATGCGATATCCGCAGGCCTTTTTCAGCCGGTTCATGATCGCCTCCTTCAGCCTTCCGCGATCAAAGGCCTCTGAAAAGATCACTTCCGCGTTCTCATCGTCGAACTCCCTCAGACACTTGTATAAATTACGGGCGATATCCTCGTCAGAGTGATATTTACCCACACATTTTACGATATCCGTGTTATAATATACACGATTCTCCTCCGAGCAGAGGACTCCGGTCCTCCTGCCTTCGGATCTCGCTTTCTCTATTTCCTCACAGATCCTCTGCCTCACGGCATCATTTTCTCCGGAAAACACCGTCATTTCGGCCTTCGGCGCGTAATGCCGATATTTCATGCCCGGTGCCTTCGGTCTCATACCGGCGTCAGGTATCCCGACTATCGCCGGATCCGTCGCTGCGTCGCCGGCGACTCGCCGGATATCCTCCTCGGTGATGAAGCCCGGGCGGAGTATTATCGGTGTATCTCCCGTCATATCCACTATCGTGGATTCCAGTCCGATATCGACCGGACCTCCGTCTATTATCACCTCGGCTCTCCCGTCCAGATCCTCTATTACGAATCTTGCCTCCGTGGGGCTGGGATGTCCGGAAAGATTAGCGCTGGGTGCGCATACGGGCACACCCGCGAGGCGGATCAGCTCGCGTGCCACCGGATGTGAAGGCAGGCGTACCGCCACCGTATCGAGGCCTCCCGTGGTAGCGTCTGGGACCGTTTCTCTTTTCTTCAGCACCACGGTCATGGGGCCCGGCCAGAAGGTCTCCATGAGCTTTCTCGCCGTATCATTCACCTCCGGCGAAAGCGCGTAAACATCATCGATATCGGCTATATGCACGATCAGAGGATTGTCGGAGGGTCTTCCCTTCGCGGCATATATCCTTTTCGCTGCGTCGGACAGAAGCGCATTCGAGCCCAGTCCGTATACCGTCTCCGTAGGAAAGGCCACCAGCCCTCCCGCTCTCAGTATTCCGGCAGTCTCTTCCAGTTCGTCGTGAAAGCCGCTGTCTGTGCTTTTAATTATCTTCGTGATCATCTTATTCAGTATACCATCCGGAAATTTCCGTTTCAAGCCGGGCCCGGCCCGCACACAGGAGGCATCATGTATTTCAATGAAAAACTGAAGGAGGTGCGCCGCTCGCGCTCCATGACGCAGGGGCAGATAGC
>JAZRWL010000209.1:0-3674 GCA_045599685.1 Lachnospiraceae bacterium | reverse complement strand
CCTGACCGGAGATGATGAGAGGAGTTCTGGCCTCATCTATCAATATCGAGTCGACCTCGTCGACGATGGCAAAGCTGTGGCCGCGCTGGACCATGCCCTCTTTATAAAGAGCCATGTTGTCACGCAGATAGTCAAAGCCCATTTCATTGTTCGTGCCGTAGGTTATGTCGCAGGCATAAGCCGCCTTGCGCTCTTCACCGTCGAGATCATGCACTATCAGGCCGACAGAAACTCCGAGAAAACGATGGATCTTTCCCATCCATTCGCTGTCACGGCGGGCGAGGTAATCGTTCACCGTCACTATATGGACGCCCTTTCCTGCAAGAGCATTGAGATATGCCGGGAGGACTGCAACGAGCGTCTTTCCTTCGCCGGTCTTCATCTCGGCGATACGGCCCTGATGCAGCACGATGCCGCCTATGACCTGGACGTAAAACGGCTTCATTCCGAGCACGCGCCACGCTGCCTCTCTGGCTGTTGCAAAGGCCTCGGGCAGGAGATCGTCAAGCGTTTCTCCGGCGGCAAGGCGCTCGCGGAAAAGCGCCGTCTTCCCGCGAAGTTCATCGTCGCTCAAAGCGGAGTATTCCTCCTCGAGTGCCATAACGGCATTTGCCAGCGGGTAGATTTTTTTCAGTTCGCGGTCTGTGTAGCTGCCGAACAGTTTGTCAAGAAAACCCATAATACTGCATTTACTCCTTAGGCGGTAATTATACATTGTATATTATAACACAATTGTCAAAGCAAGAAAATCCAATTAGAAAAAAGTTTATGCATTATTCACTTCTTGTAGAGCGCCGGCGATTGTGCTAAGATAAATAAAATACATATCACGGATGGTATTCATATGAAAATCGGTTTTTCAAGCGAACTGTACAACACGCTTCAGTCGCAGAAAATAAAGGAAAGAATCGCCCGCTTCGGCAAGCTCTATCTTGAATTCGGCGGCAAGCTGTTTGACGATTACCATGCTGCCCGTGTCATCCCCGGCTTTGAGCCTGACGGGAAGGTCAAGATGCTTCTCGAGATGAAGGACGATGTTGAAATCGTCATCGCCATCTCGGCGGACGATATCGAGCGTTCCAAGCGCCGCGGAGATATCGGCATCACCTACGACGAAGACACGCTGCGCCTCATCGACTCCTTCAGAGGAATAGGCCTTTACGTCGGTAGCGTCGTCCTGACGCATTATCGCGGTCAGCAGGCGGCCGACAAGTTCATGCGCCGCCTCGAGGCTCTCGGGATCCGCTGCTATAAACACTATATCATTCCCGAGTACCCCTCCAACGTTTCTCTCGTCATCTCGGAGGAAGGTTTCGGCCGGAACGATTTCATCGAAACCTCCCGCTCTCTCATAGTCGTGACAGCTCCCGGTCCCGGTTCCGGGAAGATGGCGACCTGCCTTTCCCAGCTCTATCACGAGCATCTCCGCGGCATCAGCGCCGGCTATGCAAAGTTTGAGACCTTCCCCATGTGGGATCTTCCGCTCAAGCATCCCGTCAATCTCGCCTATGAAGCCGCCACTGCCGACCTCAATGACGTCAACATGATTGACCCCTATCATCTTGAAGCCTACGGTGTCTCCGCCGTCAACTATAACCGCGACGTTGAGATATTCCCGGTGCTCGAAGCCATGTTCCGCATGATCTACGGCGAAAGCCCCTACAAGAGCCCGACGGATATGGGCGTCAACATGATCGGCAGCTGCATCACAGATGACGAGGTCTGCCGTGAAGCCGCCAGGCAGGAAATCATCCGCCGTTACTATGCCTCCGCCTGCAGCGTTCTGCAGGGTCTCAGCGATCCGACGGAGCTGAAAAAAATCGAGCTCATCATGAACTCCAGCGAGATATCCTCCGCCGACAGGCCGGTCGTCGGCGCCGCTCTTGAAAGGGCAGAGGAAACCGGCGGCCCCGCCGTAGCCATCGAGCTCTCCGACGGTCGCATCATCACCGGCAAGACGACGGCTCTTCTCGGCGCCGCCTCCGCCTGCCTCCTCAATGCGATGAAGGCGATCTCCGGCATCAGGAAAAAGACTCTTCTCATACCGAAAAATATCATTGAGCCTATCCAGCATCTTAAAATCGAGCATCTCGGCAACCGCAATCCGCGCCTTCACACCGACGAACTGCTCATCGCCCTCTCCGTCTGCGCCGTCACGAACCCGCTTGCCGAAGAGGCGATTGACGCTCTCGGTGAGCTGCGAGGCTGCGAGGCTCATTCCACCGTCATCCTTTCTCACGCCGACGAAGAACTCTTCCGCCGTCTCGGAGTGAACATCACCTTCGAGCCGCACTACCAGACGGAAAAGCTTTTCCACTCATAATATGCAGAGCAAGGACATTGAAATTTTCCTTGAGCTCGTCAGTTCAAGAAACATTACGAAAGCCGCCGAGCATCTGTTCGTGTCTCAGAGCGTCATCAGCACGCGCCTGAAGAACCTCGAGACAGAGCTCGGCTATCCTCTCTTCACCCGCTCAAAGGGCGTCCGTGAGATAGAGCTCACCCGGCAGGGCAGAGAATTCGTCAGCGTGGCTGTGCGCTGGCGCAATCTCTTCGAAGAATCCGAGCTCCTCAAGGACCAGTCGCGCCACCTGCTTCGTCTGGCCTCTCCCGAAAGCGTCTATTATGACTTTCTCGAGCCTGTCGTGACTTCGATGATGTCCGATTATCCAGGGCTGAAGCTCTCCGTCGTCATTCTCGACTCCGCCGGAATATACGACATGCTCGAAGAGAGCCGGATAGACTTCGGCTTTGTCTCTTATGAGTCATCAAGACCCGGAGTCATCCACCGCCCGATCTACGACCAGTCCTTCTGCATCGTCAGCTTCAGCGAGTTTCCAGCGGAAAACGGGCTTTCTCCCGAAGTGCTCGATCCTGAAAAGGAGATCCGCCTTTCCGGCGGCAACTTCTCCTCCGTCAGTCTGTGGAGAGAAAGCTGCTTCTCCGGCAGCGGTTCCGCCAGATTCGAAATCAACTCTCCCCATATGATGGTCAGCCTTCTTCGTACTCCCGGAAGCTGGGCGCTTCTTTCGACAGGAACCGCCGAGAAGATGCGGGACCTCTACGGAATGCGCATCTATCCTCTCAACCGCGCTCCCGAAGCCAGAAGAATCTATCTGCTCCGCCGGGAAGGGATCTCTCTGTCGGATGCCGCGTCCGTCTTTCTCGATCTCATCCCGCGCGCCGAACAGTGATCATATTAACAGATTTGCACAAAACTCCCGCCTGAGCAGCGGGAGTTTTCGTTTTTTCTGCTAAAAAAGCTTTAAATATCAAAAAACGCGATAATTTATTACATATTTGAATTTTACATTATGCAGCTACCGCCGTATAGTAACAGTATCAGAGACAGAAGTATGCAGAAAAACCTGTCTTCTCCGGCATTCGGCCGCCTCTCACGAGGCAACCGAGGCCGTCAGAATATTCGAGAGGGAACTGAAAACCCGGCTCGAAGCAAAAAAGAAAAAAAGAAAAAACATTCCGGGAGGAAAAGAAAATGAAAAAGGTATTTGCACTTGTTCTCGCACTTTGTCTGGTCTTCGCTCCCGCGCCTGCAGAAGCTCCCGCTGCTGCAGAAGCCGCTGCCCCCGCTTCGGTTTCCGGCAACTCCACCATGGGCACCGGCGGTGAAGCCGGCACCTACTACGCTTTCGGCGGCGTGCTTGCCAGCTATC
>JAZRWL010000208.1:0-3112 GCA_045599685.1 Lachnospiraceae bacterium | reverse complement strand
GGTAAAGGGTGCGCATGTGATCTATACGGATGTTTGGGTCTCCATGGGCGAGCCTGACGAGGTCTGGGCCGAGCGTATCAACGCGCTGCTTCCTTATCAGGTGAATGCTGCGCTCATGGAGGCGGCCGGTCCTCAGTGCCGCTTCATGCACTGCCTGCCCTCCTTCCATGATCTGAAGACCACTATCGGAAATGATATCCACGAAAAATACGGACTTAACGCGATGGAGGTCACGGACGAAGTCTTTGAGAGCCCGCAGAGCATAGTCTTTGACGAGGCCGAAAACCGTATGCACACCATAAAGGCTGTGATGGCCGCGACGCTTGCATAAAACTCATACCCTTTTGCCGGACTGCCGCCTGACCGCGGCAGTCCTTTTTGATGTGCAAGGGATCAGTGTTTTCTCACTGTTATGAGGAGGCATTGACGGCTTATTAAGAATGTTCATCCTGTCAGAGAGCTCTTTAATAGTCTGACGATACACTTCTGATAACCTTATTTTGAATGCCTCTGTCAGAGACCGCTTTCCGCTTCAGTCCCCGTGCAACGGTACTAAATTCGCACTGCGCAAGCTTGTTCATTTAAGTACCGGCACTGCGGATTCTCTGACAGAGGTATTCATGTTAATGTTATAGAACCTCTACGATATTTGTATCTGGTGGCACATGTTTCTGAAACCCTGCTTTTTTTACCGGCGGGTGGTATAATAAAAGTGTGAGGATGAATTCTGTGATCACATATACTCTGAAAGGAGGCCGTATGGACGAAAAAACCTATATTGCGATAGACCTGAAGTCCTTCTATGCCTCCGTGGAGTGCGTGGACAGGGGACTCGATCCGCTCGATACGAATCTCGTCGTGGCTGACGAGAGCCGCACGGAAAAAACGATCTGCCTCGCGGTCTCGCCGTCGCTGAAGGCCTTTGGGATACCGGGGCGCGCGAGATTGTTTGAGGTGGTGTCAAGAGTGCGCGAGGTGAATGCCGAACGCAGGCAGACCGCGGGCAGAGAGCTGTCGGGCTCGTCTGTTTTCGCTTCGGAGCTCGGGGAAAAGCCTTCGCTTCGCGTGGATTATATCACCGCGAAGCCGCGTATGGCTCATTATATGGAAATGAGCACGCGCATCATCAATGTCTATATGAAATACGTATCGCCGGAGGATGTGCACGTATATTCCATAGATGAGGTGTTCATCGACGCTACGGCGTATCTGAAAACCTACGGGATGTCGGGACGCGAGCTCGCTATGACGATGATCCGTGATGTCCTCGGGGAGACCGGTATCACCGCTACTGCCGGGGTGGGTACGAATCTCTATCTCGCAAAGATCGCCATGGATGTGATGGCGAAGAAGATGCCGGCTGATAAAAACGGTGTCCGTATAGCTGAGCTCGATGAAGAGAGCTATCGGCGTGAACTATGGGATCATCGCCCGATCACGGATTTCTGGCGCGTCGGGAGAGGATATGCCGCCCGCCTCGCCGAAAAGGGCTTATATACCATGGGAGATGTCGCGCTTTGCTCGGCGGGAGGAGCGGATGATTTTTATAATGAAGAGCTGCTCTATGATATGTTCGGGGTGAACGCGGAGCTGCTCATAGACCATGCCTGGGGATACGAGCCCTGTACTATGTCCGAGATCAAGGCCTATCGTCCCGAGACGAGCAGTCTGAGCTCCGGTCAGGTGCTGCCGGAGCCTTATCCGAATGACAAGGCTCTTCTCGTCGTAAAGGAAATGGCCGACGCGCTGGCGCTCGAGCTCGTGGAGAAAAGACTGCTGACCGACCTTGTCGTGCTCGATATAGGATATGACATAGAGAATATAAACGATCCCGGCCGAAGAAGGGCATACAGAGGGCCTGTGACGGAGGACCGTTACGGCAGGAGGATCCCGAAGCCGGCCCACGGAAGCAGAACCCTGAGGCAGGCCAGCTCATCATCCGTGCTGCTGATGGAGAAGGTCGCCGGGTTGTTTACGGAGATAACGGATGAGGATCTGCTCATCCGAAGAATGAACGTGACCGTCGGCAGGCTCGTATCGGAGGATGAAGCGGCTCATGAAGAAAAATACGAGCAGATCGAGCTTTTTACGGATTACGAGGCGATAGAAGAGGAAAGACGCGCGGAAAATGAAAAGGCCGGGCGCGAACGAAAGCTCCAGGAAACCATGCTTGCGATACGTGGTCGATATGGAAAAAACGCTATCCTTCGGGGAATGAATCTGCAGGAAGGCGCTACAGCGGTGGACAGAAACGGCCGCATCGGCGGCCATAAGGCGGAATGAGGAAAGAAAAAACGCCATCCGACGGGAAGACCCCGCGGGATGGCGTTTTAGTATCCGGAAAGGGAAGAAGGTATGCGCTTACAGCCGGTCGATATATTCACACGCGGCTACCGCTGCCGCGGCGCCGTCCGCCTGCGCGGTGACGACCTGACGAAGTTTTTTTGAACGGCAGTCTCCCGCGACGAAGATACCGGGAGTATCAGTGACGCAGCGCTCGTCAGAGTCAAAATAACCGTAGCTGTTGAGCTTTGCGTGCTCGGCAAAGGCATCATTTTCGGGAATGAGCCCTATGGCGACGAAAACACCGTCGCAGTCGATGTCCGCAGTCTCGCCGGTCGTGGTCTTTACTACGGTGACGCCCTTCAGGCCGTCTCCCCCGGTACGCAGTGCCTTTACGGTGGTACCGGTGATCGCTGATACATTAGCCTTTGAGAAGAGCACATCCTGGCTCTTTTTTTCTCCGGTGAAATAATCCAGATCCTGGATCATTACGACCTCGCTGCAATGCTCCGAAAGCAGGATGGCTTCCTGCAGGGCGGAATTGCCTCCGCCTACGACGACGACTTTTTTTCCGGCATAGAATTCTCCGTCACAGACGGCACAGAAGGAGATGCCCTGTCCCACGAGCTCATATTCGCCCTCGAGTCCGAGCATGCGGTGCTTTACGCCGGTGGCTATTATGACTGCTTTCCCTTCATATTCGCCGCTGTCCGTGACTACGGTGAAGCCCGCTCCGGTCTTTTTTATCGAGGCGGCCTCGGCGAAATCTATCTCCGCTCCCTGCGCGAGTATCTGCTCCATGAGCTTTTCGGAGAATTCACTTCCTCCG
>JAZRWL010000207.1:0-3673 GCA_045599685.1 Lachnospiraceae bacterium | reverse complement strand
TCCGACTTATCACACAATCGATATCCTCATGCTCGAAAATATCGTTCAGCGCCGCACGGTCACGCACATCGGCGATATAGCGCCTGACCGGCCTGCCGGTGATCAGCTCGATACGGTCAAATACCGACGCAGACGAATTATTCAGATTATCTATCACGACTGCGTCTTTTCCGCTCTGTATGAGTTCGACCACGGTATGACTGCCGATATATCCTGCTCCGCCCGTCACGAGAATGCTCATAGATACCTCTTCAAAGCCTCTGCCCTATCCGTCTTTTCCCACGGCACATCCAGATCATTCCTGCCGAAATGTCCGTAGGACGCCACCTGCTTGTAAATAGGCCTGCGGAGATCGAGCATTTTTATGATGCCTGAAGGTCTCAGATCAAAATTATCATATACAATATCTATGAGCTCATTATCGGGAAGTCTGCCTGTACCGAAGGTATTGATATTGATGGAGGTGGGATTCGCCACGCCTATCGCGTAGGCAATCTGAAGCTCGCACCTGTCCGCGAGTCCCGCCGCAACGAGATTCTTCGCGACATAACGCACCGCGTAGCAGGCGCTGCGGTCCACCTTCGTCGGATCCTTTCCGGAAAAAGCTCCGCCGCCGTGTCTCGCATAGCCGCCGTAGGTATCCACGATGATCTTGCGTCCGGTCAGGCCGCTGTCTCCGGCAGGGCCGCCCACGACAAAGCGCCCCGTGGGGTTGATATAATATTTCGTGCCGGTCACCATCTCCCCGGGGATGATCGGGTCAATGACATATTTTCTGATGTCCGCATGGATCTGCTCCTGCGTCACATCGGGATCGTGCTGTGCGGATACTATCACGCTGTCCACACGTACGGGCCTTCCGGTCTCGTCATATTCAATACCGACCTGAGTCTTTCCGTCGGGACGCAGATATGCAAGGGTACCGTCCTTCCTGACCTTCGCGAGCTGCCTCGCGAGCTTGTGCGAAAGCGCGATGGGATAAGGCATATATTCCGGAGTCTCGTTCGTAGCATATCCGAACATCATTCCCTGGTCTCCGGCGCCGCAGTTTTCCTCATCATCAGCGACAGCGCCATCTTTTGACTCCTTCGCCTTGTTCACACCGAGCGCGATGTCAGGAGACTGCTCGTCGATAGCCGTAAGCACGGCGCAGGTATGGCCGTCGAAGCCGTACTCGGAGCGGTCATATCCTATCTCCAGCACGGTATCGCGAACGATCTTCTGTATATCCACATAAGCCTCGGTGGTGATCTCACCCATCACCATCACGAAACCTGTATTCGTCAGGGTCTCGCAGGCGACACGGCTCATCGGGTCCTGCCTCAGGATCTCATCCAGAACTGCGTCGGAGATCTGGTCACACATCTTGTCGGGATGTCCCTCCGTCACGGATTCCGATGTAAATAAAGTCTTCGGCATGTATTTCTCCTTTCGTCCGCAAAAGCGGAGTGTATACTTCGTGAAAAATTATTATAACTCTATTCAGTTAAGATTTCCAGCACAATCGAGTAGAATGAGTCCACTCTGCTCACTGCTGCGTGAAGCGCCGGAAATCGAATCTATCCGTCAAAAAACCCGGGAGTAGACTCCCGGGATACAGAGGCGACAACCAGATTCGAACTGGTGGTCAAGGTGTTGCAGACCTACGCCTTACCACTTGGCTATGTCGCCGTGCTATATACTTATATCAGTTCCGAGGCGCTCAGTCAAGCACTTTTTATATTACATCGGCTGTTTCGCGGCGCTACGCCACTCTATCTGCAGTCTACCTCCTTCATGACCGCGCCCGCCATATCGTCATCCATGCGGAATTGCAGGTTATAAAGCTGCGCGTATGTGCCGTTCAGCTTCATCAGTTCCTCATGGCTACCCTGCTCCACGATGCGCCCGCGCGATATCACGGCGATCTCGTCGGCGTTCTTGATCGTTGACAGTCTGTGCGCGACTACGATGGTCGTGCGCCCCTTGCACAGCTCGTCCAGCGCCCGCTGGATAAGCAGCTCCGTCGTATTATCGAGAGCGCTCGTCGCCTCGTCCAGTATCAGTATCGCCGGATCCTTCAGGAAGACCCTCGCTATGGACAGTCTCTGCTTCTGTCCGCCTGACAGACGGACTCCTCTCTCACCGATTACTGTATCATAGCCCTCCGGCATCTCCATGATGTAATCGTGGATATTGGCGCGTTTCGCGGCTGTGATGACCTCCTCCTCGGTCGCGTCGAGCCTGCCGTAGAGGATATTGTCACGGATGCTGGCATTGAAAAGATAAATATCCTGCTGCACGATACCGATATTGCGGCGCAGAGATTCCATCGTCATCGACCGTATATCGCGTCCGTCGATCAGGATCTCTCCCTCGTGGATATCGTAAAAATGCGGCAGCAGATGGCAGAGCGTGGTCTTTCCTCCGCCGGAGGGGCCCACGAGAGCGAATTTCTTTCCCTTCTCGATCTTCAGGTCGATATGCTCGAGCACCTCATTCTTGTCATCATAGCTGCAGCTCACATCGCGCATCTCGATATTGCCCTCGAGCACGCCCGCGTCCGAAGCCTCCGCGCTGTCCGCTTCCGGAGCCTCGTCCATGATCTGCAGGAAGCGTTCAAAGCCCGTCACACCGTTCTGATACTGTTCCATAAAGTTTATCAGCGTGGTCACGGGAGTGATGAAAAGATTAACCGAGACGAAAAACGCCGAATAATCCGCAAAATCTATCTTCCCCGCGTACATGAAAAAGCCGCCGCCTATCAGCACGACGATATTGAAGAGCTGTGTCACGAACTGAGTCGAGGAATTGAACAGGGCCATGGTGCTGTAGGACTTGCGCCTCGCGTTCACGAACTGACGGTTGCCTTCCTCGAATTTTTCGCGTTCTCTGTCAGCATTGTTGTATGCCTTCGTGACGCGGATGCCCTGGATGCTCGATTCCACGGAGGCGTTGATGACGGCGATGGCCTTGCGGCTCTCCGCAAACGCATCCTTCATGCGCCTGCGGAGCTTAAAGGTGATAACGAACATCACCGGCACACAGCAGAAAATGATCATCGTCAGAAGAACATTGATCGTGCAGAGATAAACAAGGGAAATTATGATCGTGATCGAGGAAATGAGGATATTTTCCGGACCGTGATGGGCGAGCTCCGAGATGTCCATGAGATCGTTCGTCATACGGGACATGATCTTGCCGGTCTCATGATTATCGTAAAACTTATAAGGCAGCGTTTCGAGGTGATCGAAGAGATCGCGCCTCATCTGCGCCTGTATCCGCACGCCCATCATATGTCCCTGATACTGTATGAAATACTGCAGCAGCATACGGATGACATATATCAAAAGCACCGAGGTGCCGGAGATTATGATCATCTTGACATTCCGATCGGGGATATAGGTATTGAGCATACTGCGTGTCACGACCGGATAGACCAGACCTATGACAGCCACGGCAAAGGACGCCGCCATATCCTTGATAAATATCGACCTTTCGGCTTTGTAATACTGAAAAAAACGTTTGAGCATCCTGCTTCCTCCGTCAATACGATTCCCGCATAGTATACCACCTGCCGCCGCATTCTCAAGCATGATTCGCCTGATGGAACGACTCCGCCGTTTTTTGTACAAAGTGCCGCGCCAGAAAGACGCGGGACGATATGGTTTTGTCATCATGTCACTATCTACAA
>JAZRWL010000206.1:0-6353 GCA_045599685.1 Lachnospiraceae bacterium | reverse complement strand
AGTGTCTGGCAGACCTCAACGAACTGCTTGAAGGCCTCCGGGAACTTCTGTTCCATCTCGGTGATATGCATGGGAGTGCGAACGCCTGCTACGACGTCCTCGCCCTGAGCGTTGGTAAGGGACTCTCCGAAGAGGCCCTTCTCGCCGGTAGCGGGATCGCGGGTAAAGGCAACGCCGGTGCCGCAGTCATCGCCCATATTACCAAAGGCCATGGACTGTACGTTTACAGCAGTGCCCCAGGAATAAGGGATATCATTGTCGCGACGGTATACATTGGCGCGGGGGTTGTCCCAAGAACGGAACACGGCCTTGATAGCGCCGAAGAGCTGCTCCTTGGGATCCGAAGGGAAGTCCACGCCGAGCTTTGCCTTGTACTCGGCCTTGAACTGACCTGCCAGCTCCTTGAGATCATCGGCAGTGAGCTCGACATCGAGCTTGACGCCCTTTTCTTCCTTCATCTTGTCGATGAGCTCTTCGAAATATTTCTTACCGACTTCCATAACAACGTCGGAATACATCTGGATGAATCTTCTGTAGCAGTCCCAGGCCCAGCGGGGATTGCCGGACATCTCGGAAATTGTCTCCACTACTTCCTCGTTCAGGCCGAGGTTCAGGATAGTGTCCATCATGCCGGGCATGGAGGCCCTTGCACCGGAACGTACGGATACGAGCAGAGGGTTCTTCTTGTCGCCGAACTTTTTGCCGGTGATCTCTTCCATCTTTACGATGTACTCATTAATCTGACCCCTGATCTCGTCGTTGATCTCGCGGCCGTCTTCATAATACTGTGTGCAGGCCTCGGTAGTGATCGTGAAGCCCTGCGGTACAGGAAGGCCGATATTGGTCATCTCGGCAAGATTAGCACCTTTTCCTCCGAGAAGGTTGCGCATGTTGGCATTACCTTCAGTGAAGTGATAGTCCCATTTAGTCATGAAATAATCCTCCTATAACAATTTTGACAACAATTAATATTACCATATGAAAAAGTGATTGTCATCAAAAATCACTTAATATGCCAAAAAAACGACCGCCGTATGCGTCACTTTATAAACATTGCGTCGCCGAAGCTGAAGAATCTGTATCTTTCCGCTACGGCCTCTTTGTACGCTCTCATGATATTCTCACGTCCTGCAAGCGCAGAAACGAGCATGATGAGTGTAGACTTCGGCAGATGGAAATTCGTTATCAGCGCGTCAATCATCCTGAATTCATAGCCGGGATATATGAAGATCTCCGTATCTCCCTCTCCCGCTTCGAGACGCCCCTTTTCCACAGCCGCCGCCTCGAGAGTACGCAGACTGGTCGTACCGACGGCGATCACGCGCCTGCCCGCGGCCTTCGTCTCATTTATCAGCCGTGCCGTGGGCTCGTCTATCAGATAATGCTCCGAATGCATATGATGTGCCTCGTCCGTATCTTCCTTTACAGGTCTGAAGGTACCGAGTCCGACATGCAGCGTGACCTCGGCGATATTTACTCCCTTTTCGCGGAGCTCCCGCAAAAGCTCGGGAGTAAAATGCAGACCTGCCGTAGGAGCGGCAGCCGAACCGTCGCGCTTTGCATATACGGTCTGATAACGGTTCGGATCCGCCAGCTTATGCGTGATATACGGCGGCAGAGGCATCTCGCCCAGCCTGTCAAGCACCTCTTCGAAGATCCCCTCACAGGAAAATCTTATGATACGGTTGCCTTCATCGGCGATCTCAAGCACCTCTCCGGTAAGCAGGCCTTCGCCGAAAACGATCATCGCTCCGGGTCTGAGCTTTTTTCCGGGACGCACCAGCGTCTCCCATTCATCCGCCGACCTGCGCTTCAGAAGCAGAACCTCGACGGCTGCGCCGGTATCCGCCTTGCGCCCGTACAAACGCGCGGGAATGACCTTTGTATTATTCACGACGAGCAGATCGCCCGGGATCAGTTCGTCTTTTATATCGCGAAAGACCCGGTGACTGATATCACCGGATCTTTTGTCCAATATGAGCAGCCTCGATGAGCTGCGATCCTCCAGCGGATCCTGAGCTATCAGCTCCTCGGGAAGATCATAATCGAAATCACTGACATTCATCAGAGTATACTCTCCGTTATTCGGGTTTTGTGTCGCCTAAGAAGCTCTGCTTGACATAAGCGGTCTGTCCGCTGCTGGGCAGGCAAACGCGGTACCAGTCTCCCGCCTTGCCGGTCACCTGCAGATAGGTACCGATCTTCAGGGACTCTATTACATTGTCTTCTTCCGTATCGGGCTTCGAACGTGCATTGACATCGTTCTTCTGCACATACTTCATCGTATCGACTTCTTCAAAATCACTTGTACTGACACTGCCGGTATCACCGTTATTACCGGTATCGCCGTTGTCGTTTCCGTCCTCCCCGTCTTCTCCGTCATTGCCACCTGCCTCGGTTGTGGTCTCAGCCTCGGAGGAAGTCTCTGACTCAGGCTGTGATGCCGTCGTATCGGCTTCACCGGTCGAGGTATTGTCCAGACTGTCCAGGAACTCGGCCAGAGTCTCGTCGGTAGCTTTCGCATTCTGATAATCGGTCTCGACCTTCTTGGAAAGCTCCCTGATGGCGTCGCAATTTGCGGCAGCCGCTATAAATGAGGACAGCTCGGTATTGCCGGGATAGATACTCTCCCAGGTAAGGAGCCTGAGATTTCCGGCTTCGTCGGTACGGATATAAACCGGTATGAGCCCCGGAGCGGGAGTGTTGATATTCTTGAATTTTATCTCAAAAGTGATATATGTGACATACTCGCCCTCATTCTGTCCGGCGGTCGTATAGCATGAAATATTGTTATATCCCTCGATTACGCGGGCCTCTGCCGCCACCTTTTCCCCATCGACCGTTATCGACTCGTCAAGGATATTCCTCAGGGAGTCAGTGTCAGCAAGAGTAAGAGCAGCATAATAACCGTTTACAAGGTCAAGTACGCTCTCCTCTGTATCCTTTGACCAGGCGGCAGTCGTCTCAGGGGCGCCCTGCTCGAGGGACGGTACCTGTGATGCGCCGGTGGGATCAGCGTCGCTGCCATTGCCGAGGAATTTTATCAGGACAAAGAGCAACGCTCCGATAAGCACTGCGATCACAGCGCAGAGAATGATGATGGGGAGCTTTGAATTCCCGGTGCCGCCGGTCTTTTCAGCTCTATCCTCCCTGCGTGCGGACGCCTTTGCCGCAGGCTTTTCAGCCTCGGCCTCTTCCTCGTCCTCCTCGTCGAAGTCATCGAATTCTTCTTCGTATCTTTTGCTTTCGACCTTGCGGACAGGGCGCTGTATCGCCTTTTTATTCGTTATACCTCCGGCTATGCTCGCGAGATCCTCATTGATACGGTCTTTAGTCACGCCGTCCTTTATACTGTTCAGTTCACCGTCGACGGAGAAGTCAAGATCGTCGAGGTCGGTATCTTCGAAATCGATATCATTCAGATCGATATCTCCGGTATCCCATCCACCGTTTTTATTTGCCATGAAATACTCCTTTTGACTTATTATTACCAAGTCTAACAAACAGAAAGCAGGCCGTCAATTAATATATCATTACGATCTACTTAAAAATGTGTCCGGCGGGATTCGAACCCGCGGCCTTCAGAGTCGGAGTCTGATGCGATATCCAGCTTCGCTACGGACACATATAAGCTGCCGCACCGTTTCTCAGTACGACAGCTTTGGATCTTACGCTTTATTCCTCGGTCTCAGGGCTCTTTTCGGGCCTGTCGCTGCGGTCATGTCTGTCGCGTCTGTCGCCGCGGTCGTTTCTGCCTCCGCGATCGCGTCTGTCCTGACGCTCGCGGCGCTCACCGCGCTCATTCCCGCTGTTTTCCTCTTCGTCGCACTCTTCACCGTTGATATTCCTCATGGTGAGATTTACTCTGCCCATGCGGTCGATCTCGAGTACCTTGACCGTGACGGTATCACCGATATTGACTACATCCTCGACCTTCGCCACACGGCGGTTCGCGAGTTTGCTGATATGCACGAGGCCGTCCTTGCCGGGTGCGAGCTCCACGAAGGCGCCGAAGGCCATTATACGTACGACCTTGCCCTCATATATCTCGCCGGGGACTACATCGTTCACGATGGTATTAATTATCTTGATAGCCTTTTCGATACCGTTTATGTCGGTGCCGCAGACAGATACTCTGCCGTCCTCTTCGATGTCGATCTGAACGCCGGTCTGCTCGATGATCTTGTTGATGACCTTGCCCTGCTTTCCGATGACATCGCCGATCTTTTCGGGATCGATCCGGATCTGATAGATCTTGGGAGCGTACTCGCCCACCTCGGGCCTGGGCTCGGCAATCGCCTTTGCCATGACCTCATCCATGATATAAACTCTTGCTTCCCTCGCACGGGCTATGGCCTCGCGGATGATGCTGTCGGTCAGGCCGTGGATCTTGATATCCATCTGGATGGCGGTGATGCCCTTCTTCGTACCGGCGACCTTAAAATCCATATCGCCGAAGAAATCTTCGAGTCCCTGGATATCGGTCAGGATGATATAATCATCATCCGTCTCTCCGGTCACGAGGCCGACTGAAATACCGGCCACGGGGCTCTTCGTGGGAACACCGGCAGCCATGAGCGCCATCGATGAAGCGCATACACTGGCCTGAGAGGTGGAACCGTTTGACTCGAGCGTCTCAGAGACGGCACGGATGGCATAAGGGAATTCTTCCTCGCTGGGAAGCACGGGGAGCAGAGCTCTCTCCGCGAGAGCGCCGTGTCCGATCTCTCTTCTGCCCGGGCCGCGGCTGGGCTTCGTCTCGCCTACCGACCATGACGGGAAATTATACTGATGCATATAGCGCTTGCTGGTCTCATCATCGAGTCCGTCGAGCTTCTGTGCCGATGAAAGCGGAGCCAGGGTGACAACATCGAGGATCTGGGTCTGTCCTCTCGTAAACATAGCGGAGCCGTGTACTCTGGGAAGGATATCGACCTCTGCTGCAAGCGGTCTGATCTGCGTGATCGCTCTGCCGTCGGGACGCTTGTGATCCTTCAGGATCATCTTGCGGACGGTGACCTTCTGATACTTGTAAACTGCGTCGGGAACGGTCTCGACCCACTCGGGATGAGTCTCGGTATAGCGCTCCGTGAGCTTTTCGGTGATCTGTCTGATATTCTCGTCGCGGATCTGCTTCACCTCGGTGAAAACAGCCTCTTCCATCTCGGCGGGGGTCACGACGGTGATCATATCGTTCCACAGGTCCTCAGGAACGACGACGCTGGTATAGGAATGCTTCGGTCTGCCGCACTCGGCTACGATGCCCTTGATCCACTCGATGACTTCGACATTGAGTTTGTGAGCCGCAAATATGGCCTCGAGCATCTTATCCTCGGGGACTTCATTCGCGCCTGCCTCGATCATGATGATCTTGTGCTCGGTGGAAGCTACCGTCAGAGCCAGATCGGAAACAGCCTTCTGATCCTGAGTGGGATTGAAGATGAGCTCGCCGTCGATCAGGCCGACCATGGTAGCGGAGATGGGTCCGTCAAAGGGGATGTCGGAGATGGATACGGCTATCGAAGAACCGATCATCGCCAGGAGATCGGGGTTGCAGTCGGGATCGACGCTCATGACCATGTTGTTGATGGATACGTCGTTTCTGTAATCCTTCGGGAAAAGAGGTCTCATCGGGCGGTCGATGACGCGGGATACGAGGATCGCATGCTCGCTGGCCTTGCCCTCACGCTTATTGAAGCCTCCGGGGATCTTTCCCACGGAATACATCTTCTCTTCGAATTCCACGCTGAGCGGGAAGAAATCGATGCCGTCACGGGGCTTGTCCGAAGCGGCAACGGTGGAAAGCACCACGGTATCGCCGTAATGCATGAACGCAGCTCCGTTGGCCTGTGCGCCTACTCTTCCGATATCCACGGAAAGCTTGCGGCCTACCAGTTCCATTTCATAGGTCTTGTACATTTTTTACCTCCATGTCATATTCTGCGGGGAGGTTTCGAAACTACTGAAAAACACACCGTATGCGCTTTTCAGTGGTCTCGAACACCCTCCCCAGTGCTCTGATTCAAAAGATCGTAATAAAGTCATAGGGTGGAGACGGCTCCACCCTATCAGGCGCTTATTACTTACGGATGCCGAGTCGCTCGATCAGCTTACGATAGCTTTCGATATCCTTTGCCTTGAGATAATCCAGCATACCACGTCTCTGTCCGACCATCTTGAGAAGTCCTCTTCTGGAATGATGATCCTTGGCATTGTTCTGCAGATGCTCGGTCAGCTCTCTGATGCGCTCGGTAAGGATTGCGATCTGGACCTCGGGTGAACCCGTGTCATTGGGTGTGCGGCCATATTCGGCGATGATCTCGGCCTTTTTCTCTTTTGTGATCATAGTAAGA
>JAZRWL010000205.1:0-2929 GCA_045599685.1 Lachnospiraceae bacterium | reverse complement strand
CCGACAGCGTGAGCCGGATATTGAAGGATATCGACGGTATTACGGGCATTTCCGTAGAGGACGGACAGGACGGCACCGCTTCGGCGAAGCTCGATGTCACGGGAGAATTAAACGAAGTGAGGAAAAAAATATTCTTTGCTTTCGCGGACAGTCGTACGGCACTCCTTGAAATGACCGTAAAACGGGCAAACCTCGAGGATGTTTTCATTGAACTTGCCGGGACGGAGAGCGTGGAGACAGAGGATGACGCAGCCGGTGAAGGCGGAGAGGAGGAAGAATGACAGCAGTATTGAAGCATGAGCTGAGGACCTATTTCCGCTCATTGACCGCGTATATTTTCGGCGCGTTCCTGCTGCTTTTTACAGGCATAGGAGCGATGCTTTACAATCTTCAGGCAGCCGTTTCGAATTTTGAATACGTGCTGAGCTTCTGCAGTCTGGTATTCGTGGTGATCGTACCTATTCTCACGATGAGGGTCATAGCCGAGGAGCGCAAGCAGAAGACAGACCAGCTGCTTTACTCCCTGCCGGTGTCGACCACTCAAGTCGTGATCGGCAAATATCTCGCGCTGCTTACGGTTTATCTCATCCCGCTCGCGATCATCTGCATTTATCCCGTGATCTTCGCACAGTACGGCGAGGTCTTTCTGCCGACAGCCTACGGCTCCATAGCGGCCTTTTTCGTGCTCGGCGCGGCGCTTATCGCGGTGGGCATCTTCATTTCCTCGCTCACTGAGAATCAGGGACTCGCGGCTGGCATCGGTATCGCAGTGATCCTCTTTAATTATTTCAGTGTCCAGCTCGCGGAGCTCACCTCTTCCTCGGCTACGGGCAGTCTGATAGCGCTTTTTGTCATCGCGCTCCTGATCGGGCTGGTCATACGTTTCATGACGAAAAACGATAATCTGGGATACATTACGGGCATGGCGCTCGCGGTCGCTGCCTTTGCGGTATTTATAATCGACAGCACGAAGCTCGAGGGTCTGCTGCCCGATATCATGAAAAAGCTTTCGCTTTTTGACCGTTTCGAGGTTTTTGTCAACGGGATTTTCGATATGACGGGCATCGTATTCTACCTGACCGTCATAGCATTTTTCCTCTTCCTTTCCGTGCAGTCACTGGAGAAAAGGAGGTATAACTGATGAAAAAGAACAGTCAACTGAACAGGCTTGCCTTCCGGGGCGGCACATATTCACTCATAACCATCCTTGTGGTGCTGGCCATCGTCATCGCCGTGAACGTGCTGGCCTCCGCGCTGCCTTCCTCGGCCACGAAATTTGATATCAGCTCATCCCAGTTATATTCGGTGACGAGCAATACGAAGGTCGTCGTAAACGGGCTGGAGCAGGACGTAAATATCTACTGGATAGTGCAGAATGATGAGGAGGACAGTATAATCGAGAACCTTCTCGCGACATATGACAGTCTCAGCTCCCATATCAGCATTATCAAGAGGAACCCCGACGCTTATCCGACCTTTGCCGAGCAGTATACCGGTGAGACCGTGGCAAACAACAGTCTCATCGTCGAATGCGGCGAGCGCAGCAGGTATATCGCATATAATGAGCTCTATCTGCAGGAGCAGGATGTGTATTCTTATTCCTCCAATATTTCCTTTGACGGGGAGGGCGCGATCACCTCTGCCATCGACTATGTGACGAGCGAGGATCTTCCGATGCTCTATTACACGGAGGGACACGGCGAGGCGGAGCTGCCGGAGAATCTTACCACGCAGCTGAAAAAAGAGAATATCGATACGGCGGCGCTATCTCTGCTTACGTTGGATGAGCTGCCTGAGGACGCGGACGGGATCATGATATATGCTCCCGAGAGCGATTTTTCCGCCGAAGAGATATCCATGCTCACAGAATATGTCGATAAGGGCGGCAAACTGCTTGTAATGGCGGGCCCCGTGGAGAGCGGTGCTCTGACCAATCTCGAAACGATCATCACCGACTACGGCGTAACTGTGAACCCCGGTATCGTGCTCGATACGGACAGAGATCACTACGCGTTCGGATATCCTTATATACTGCTCCCGGATATGGCTTCCGGAGAGCTTACCGATCCTTTGATAAATGACAACTATCTCGTTATTATGCCACTGGCAGGCGGCCTGACCTTGCCCGAAACGGCGACCGGCGGAAGTGTGACCGAAATACTCACTACCTCCGAAGAATCGTTCGCAAAAGCCGCCGGATACGACCTCGAGACCTTTGAGAAAGAGGACGGGGATGCGTCAGGTCCGTTTGCCGTCGCAGTGACTGCGGAGGACAGCGGCGGCGGTCGTGTCGTCTGGTTCGCTTCGTCTGTTTTTCTGGATGATATGTACAATGCGTATTCCTCAGGCGCGAACTCGGACCTTACGATGAATGCCATCTCGTCGCTCATCGGAGAGACCGAATCCATGGCTATCCGCAGCAAATCTCTCAATTACAATTACCTTACGATCAGTGATTCCACCGCCTCCGTGCTGAAGATCGTCATGATCGGCATCTGCCCGCTCGTATATCTCGGTATCGGTATTGCAGTGGTCGTATACAGGAGGAAAAAGCAAAATGGCGCGTTCTAAGAAGCTGCTTATTCTGGTCGGGATACTGGCGGTGATCATTGCTGCCGTATTCATAGTGACGGGAGCCGAGGAGGAAAAGGAGGCGATCAGAAACGCCGAAGAGATCATCCTCGATATAGATCCGGATATGGTGACGAATATTTCATGGAAGAATGACGTCTCGGAGCTTTCCTTCCATCGTGAGGATGTGTGGAAATATGACAACGATGCGGCTTTCCCCGTGAATGATGAGCTGCTCGATTCCATGCTGAAGGTATTTTCCGGCCTCGGCTCGTCCTTTACCATAGAAGATGTAGAGGATTATGCCCAGTATGGTCTCGATGAACCGTTCTGCACGATCGAGATAACCGCGGCGGTA
>JAZRWL010000204.1:0-9921 GCA_045599685.1 Lachnospiraceae bacterium | reverse complement strand
CCTTCCGCGCGGCGGGAGCGCACACGATAGGCCTGCTTCAGACCACCGATCCCGACACGGTTTCGGATTACCTCGACCTGATCGACGGCCTTTTCATCCCCGGCGGCGAGGATATCTGCGCCTCATTTTTCGGCGAAGAGCCCGACGTACATGTGAATTTCACTATCCGCGAAAAGGATGAATTCGAAATAATGATGATCCGCGAGGCGGTAAAGCGCGGCATCCCCGTGATGGGAATCTGCCGCGGCCTCCAGATAATCAATGTCGCTCTCGGCGGCAGCCTGATACAGGATCTGCCCTCGGCAGGCTATCCGGTCTGCCATCTGCAGTCAGTCACCCTGCGTCCTCAGGTGACGCACTCCGTGACCACTGAGGACGGCTCCGTCCTGCGAAGCCTGATGGGTGAAAAGTTCCTCGTGAATTCGCTCCATCATCAGGCGGCAAAGGACATTGCGCCCGGCATGAAGGTCGCTGCATATTCGTCGGACGGCGTCGTAGAGGCTCTCGAGCATGAAAACGGCCGCGTCTACGCGGTACAGTTCCATCCCGAAAGTCTGGTCGGGCCTTATCCGGAATTCCTCAGCATTTTCAAATTCTTCGTGGATCTCTGCGCAAAATAAGCCGCTGACCACTTGATGCCTGATTATGAATGGCCCCTGTCAGAGACTGTTTGCACTTAAGTCCTCGCGCAGCGTAACCAAACTCGCGCTTCGCAAGACTTGCGCCAGTTAAGTACCGGCGCTGCGGAAGTCTCTGACCGGGGCTATTCATAATATATATTATTTGCCAAAAGCCTGCATTTTTCTGCTAAATTACAAAAGCTCCCTCAGTGGTTTTCCACAGACGGAGCTTTTCATATTGTTTTCAGTACAGGCTGCTGCCGTTACAGCTCTTCGAAGATCGCCACGCCTCTGGTTCTGATCCATCTGTAGATGACAAAGGCCGCCAGGAAGCATACGGCTGCGGCGATCAGAATGTAGATCTCGGATGACAAAACGTCGGAAAGCCAGATAAAGTATACCAGCATAATCGCGACCACAAATAATACATTACAAAGCATCCCGAGCCCGACCGCCATGCTCTGCTTCACTGCTACGACCTCGCTCGTCCACTCGAGCTTCGGATGACGCAGATTCAGGAAAAGCCCGAATACAGCCTGCAGCAGCACAACACCGACGATGAATAATATCCCGATCATGACAGGACCCACGCCGAGTCCGACGATGACGGAGGCAACAGCCACGAATATGAGTGCCGGGATCAACGTCAGCAAAATATGCAGCGCAAGCTTTGAATTCAGTATCGAGATCGTCGGTACAGGCGCCGTCTTCAGCGTCCAGAGATACTTGCTGCCCTCGATGGAAACGGAAGCCTCGCTGATAAGGTTGATCGACGAGATGAATGCACAGATGCCGCAGATCACTACGAGCAGAGGGATGGCGCCCATGTCACCGCCAAAGGTGAAATACTGTACCATATCCGTCGCAAAATCCGACTTCACAACGATCACTACGGTCAGGATCGGCATTGCTATCGTGCTTATCGCCGCGTTCAGCAGATACATCGGTGTCTTTCCGATATGGATGAACTCGCGCTTTAAGAGCGCACCGAAGGCCGCGCCGCTCTTCTGCGTTTCGTCCTTGAACACCTTTTTCGCGCGTCCGCGATCCGTCGTGATTATCACGAGGAAGCTGCGCGCGCAGATATAATAGCATGCTCCGAAGATGACAGCCGTACCGGCTATCACGATAAGCAGCGAGCCGATATTGCCGGTTATCGCCATACCTATGTGGTAGAAGGGATTCCAGGTGCTCTGCATGCCTTCACCGATAAAGAGCGCGTTCCCCACGAGTTCCACCAGAATATCCGACATATTGAAGCAGAAATAGTAATATGCAACGAAGAAGAGCACGAACAGCACCGTAACCGCGATGCTTTTGAATTTAATGCGTGCCGCGAGCTTCGCCACGAGCCAGGCTATGAGCATAATCACCGCGAAGATCACGAAAGACAGGCAAAGATAGGTCAAAAGCGCCAAAAGCAGCACCGGCAGATCAAAGCCCGTCATTATCTGATGCACTATGATCGCAGGAAGGAAGGCCAGGAGCTCGAATACGAGCGCGAGCAGATATATCGTGAGCAGTCTCGCCGTCATGATGATCGAGGGTTTGATCGGCATCGACAGCAGCAGATCGTTGTCCTTTGCGTTGTACATCGCGGAATAAGCCGTAAAAATACTGCCGAGTATCCCGATCACGGATGCCGCTATGCCTGCCAGTCCGAAATAAGCCCAGTCGAGCCCGAGCTCATGGAAGACATCACAGATCTCGACGCACATCATCGCGAACATGAAACCGAAACATAGTCCGAGATATACGAACAGCAGTACATATCCGATCGAGGCGGCCTTTTTACGCGGTTTGCCGTCACGGCTCTTCGCGAAGGAATTCAATAGTTCCCTGAACTGTTTTCTCAAGAGGATCTTTAACATATCACTCCTCCAGCTCTAAGAACACCGACTCCAGGCTCGCGTCGCCCTTTACCTCCTCCATCGTGCCCGAGCGAATGAGGCAGCCGTTCTTGATTATCGCGATCTTGTCGCAGAGCTTTTCGGCGACATCGAGCACATGTGTCGAAAAGAATATCGCACCGCCCGCATCGCAGATCTCTCTCATGTAGACCTTGAGCTGGAACGCGGACCTCGGATCGAGCCCCACGAAGGGCTCGTCCATCAGCATCAGGCGCGGTGAATGGACAAAGGCCGCTATCAGTGCGAGCTTCTGTTTCATACCGTGCGAATAGGATGAGACCGGATTCGCGAGGTCATTCTTTATATCGAGCTCGGTGGAATACTTGCGGATGAGCTCAGTTCTTTCCTCCGCGCCCACCTCGAAGATATCCGCGATGAAATTCAGATACTGGATACCCGTCATATACTCGTACAGATCGGGATTATCCGGAAGGTAGGCGAGCATTTTCTTGCAGATGAGGGGCTCCTCTTTAATGGAATGTCCGTCGATGAATATCTCGCCGCTGTCGAATTTGATAAGTCCGCAGCAGGATTTTATCGTCGTGGTCTTTCCGGCACCGTTATGGCCGATGAAACCGTAGATCTCACCCGGAGCGATATGCACAGAGAGATCGTTCACGGCTTTTTTTGACCCGTAGGTCTTCGTAAGATTTTCGATCCTTAACATTTCTCCTCCTTATAAGACTTTTTCGCCGCAGCGGCGGATATCGTTCAGTCAGTCACCTTTTCCACGCCGAGCGTGACATCCTCTCCGTTTATGTTCCAATCTTTGACATAGCCGACAGGCTCTGTAAGGAGCGCCGTCGCGAGCACCTCGGAACAGATCTCGTCTCCGCACTGCGCGAAGATCTCGCCGATCCTGTCATTGCCGCTGTAAGAGATACGGATCTTGTCCATTACCTCAAAGCCGGCTTCCTTCCTCATGGTCTGGAGCTTGCTTATCAGCTCTCTGACCATTCCTTCGAGGATCAGCTCCTCGGTGAGATTCGTATCAAGCGCTACTGTAAGATCTCCGTATACATCCGATACAAACCCGGACGTCTGAGCCGTCTCTATGAGCAGATCCTCCTCGGGAAGCGCTACCTCGCTTCCATCGGCGAGCGTGAGCTTCACCGCGCCCTCGTTCTTGAGCTGTGCCATTGCCGCATTGCCGTCGATATCGGCGAGCAGGCCCCTGACCTCGCCCAGCTTCTTGCCGAGCTTCGGACCGAGCGTCCTCATCTGAGGCTTGAAGGAATAGGTCATAAATGCGCTCACATCATCCGTGAAGCAGACCTCCTTCACATTGAGCTCGTCCACGATGATATCCTGATAAAACTCCTCCAGCGTAAACGAAGCCTTCACGATCATTCTGCCGATGGGCTGGCGATTTTTGATATTGGCCGTATTGCGGCAGGCACGTCCGAGCTCCACGATCTCCAGCACATGCTCCATCTTCGCCTCGAGCTCCGTATCAACCATAACGGGATCCGCCACGGGGAAGTCACAGAGATGGATGCTCTCGGGAGCGTCATTGTCGGAGGTTTTTACGAGGTTCTGATAAATGCTTTCGGTTATGAAGGGCACCATGGGAGCGGCGAGCTTCGATACCGTCACGAGCGCGGTATAAAGCGTCATATAGGCATTGATCTTGTCCTGCTCGAGTCCCTTCGCCCAGAAGCGCTCTCTGCTGCGGCGGACATACCAGTTGCTCATCTCGTCCACGAAGGCAGCCAGAGCCTTTGCGGTCTCGGGGATCTGATAATTGTCGAGGCAGTTATCGACCGTAGTGATGAGTGTATTGAGCCTTGAAAGCAGCCACTTGTCCATTACGGGGAGCTTATCATACTCCAGAGTGTAATTCGCGGCGTCAAAACCGTCGATATTGGCATAAAGCACGAAGAAAGCATAGGTGTTCCAGAGCGTTCCGAGGAACTTCCTCTGACCCTCGATGACGGCCTTGTCGTGGAAGCGGTTCGGCAGCCAGGGCGCGGAATTGATGTAGAAATACCAGCGGATCGCGTCGGCGCCGTACTTGTTGAGCGCTTCCATCGGATCCACGGCGTTGCCCTTGGACTTGCTCATCTTCTGACCGTTCTCATCCTGCACGTGTCCCAGCACGAGGACATTCTTGTAAGGAACCTCGTCGAATACGAGCGTGGAGATCGCGAGCAGCGAATAGAACCAGCCGCGGGTCTGATCTACGGCCTCGCTAATGAAATCGCAGGGGAAGTTTTTCTTGAATACTTCCACATTTTCAAAAGGATAATGATACTGCGCAAAAGGCATCGCGCCAGAATCGTACCAGCAGTCGATGACCTCGGGCACGCGGTGCATGGGCTTCCCGCACTTCGGGCAGCGGATCGTGACGGCGTCGATATAAGGGCGGTGCAGCTCGATATCCTCAGGGCAGTCGTCGGACATGGCCTTCAGCTCGGCTATGCTGCCGATAGAATGTCTGTGGCCGCATTCACACTCCCAGATATTGAGGGGGGTGCCCCAGTAACGGTTTCTGCTGATGCCCCAGTCCTGAACATTCTCGAGCCAGTCGCCGAAGCGGCCCTTTCCGATGCTGTCGGGGATCCAGTTTATCTTGTTGTTGTTTTTGATCAGCTCGTCACGGACGGCTGTCATCTTGATGAACCAGCTGTCGCGCGCATAGTAGATCAGAGGAGTGTTGCAGCGCCAGCAATGCGGATAGCTGTGCTCAAACTGCAGCACGCGGAAGAGCTTTCCGTTCTCTTTCAGGGCGTCGATGATGAGCGGATCGGCTTTCTTTACGAAAACGCCGTCCCAGTCAGTGCCGCCTGTCATATTTCCCTTCGCATCCACGAGCTGGATGAGTGGCAGGTCGTATTTACGGCCGACATTCGCGTCATCCTCACCGAAGGCCGGTGCGATATGGACGATGCCGGTACCGTCTGTAAGAGTTACATAATCGTCGCAGGTCACGTACCAGGCCTTTTTATTCACCTTTGCAAAGGGGAACAGCGGTTCGTATTCGCGATATTCGAGATCCTTTCCGGAGTAGGTCTCCAGGACCTCATAGCCCTCACCGAGCACGCTGTCGCAGAGCGCCCTTGCCAGGATGAATTTTTCATCCTGCCACAGCACCTTTATATATTCCTCGTTCGCGTTCACGCAGAGCGCGGTATTGCTGGGAAGGGTCCAGGGAGTAGTCGTCCATGCGAGATAGAAGACATCCTGCTCGTCCTTTGCGCGGAATCTCGCTATGACGGACTTTTCCTTTACATCCTTGTATCCCTGAGCGACCTCGTGGCTCGAAAGCGGAGTTCCGCAGCGGGGGCAATAGGGGACGATCTTGAAGCCCTTGTAGAGCAGGCCTTTTTCCCAGACCTGCTTCAAGGACCACCATACGGACTCGATATAATCATTATGATAGGTGACATAGGGATTCACCATGTCCGCCCAGAAGCCGACCTTTCCGGAGAATTCCTCCCACATGCCGAGATAGCGCCAGACGCTCTCTTTGCACTTGTTGATAAAGGGCTCCAGACCGTATTCTTCGATCTGCTCCTTGCCGTCCAGGCCGAGTGCCTTTTCGACCTCCAGCTCGACTGGAAGGCCGTGAGTGTCCCAGCCTGCCTTACGGGGCACATTGCAGCCCTTCATCGTGCGGTATCTGGGGATCATATCCTTTATGACACGGGTGAGAACATGGCCGATGTGGGGCTTTCCGTTCGCGGTGGGCGGGCCGTCATAAAACATATATTCCGGGCCGTCTTCCCTGAATTTCATGCTCTTTTCGAAGATCTTTTTCTCATTCCAGAAATCTTCGACTGCTTTTTCTCTCTCGACGAAGTTCATGTCCGATGTAACTTTCTGATACATTTTGTCCTCCATATTCTCAAAACGCTCTAAGGCACTTTTATTCGTGTAATGGTGAATGATCTGTATTATTTGCCGGTCTTCTTCGCTTTCGCAGCAGCCTCTTCGGCTTTTTTCTGAGCCTCCATAAGCTTTTTCATCCGCTCGGCCTTCAGGTCCCTCTTCGGTCTCTCCCACTCCGGGATCTCCGTGCATTCGGGTCTCATGCAGCTGCCGTCCTCCTTCGCACCTGCGCAGCGCATCTGCCTCTGAACACAAAAGCCCCATTCATCGCCGTTTATCACAAAAGCTCTGCTCATTGATACCGCTCCTTCGATAGAATACACTTATCCGATATAACTGAGTAATTCTACTATAAAAAGCAGAATATTACAATCAAAGAATGAGTCATTTTTGACGAAATCGAGCCGCGGAACGGCATCGCGTGAATATAAACCCAGCCTTTGCCGGTTTTACGCATTTTCCGGTTGTAATATATCCCGCGATATGCGATAATTCGAGCAAACCTGTTCATTCTGCCGCTGTTTTCCCATGCGGACTGAACACGGGCTTTTTTACACCAAAAAAACATCATGTTCGGGGGCTTTCCGTTCACGACGATATGATAAAAGTATCTTTCATGAACAGTCCTCGTCACGGAAAAGAGGTTTTTATGTCTTCCTCCGAAAAAACCGCATTAAAAAAGCAGCTAAGCCCCTTCAATGTCTGGGCAATAGCCTTCGGCTGCATCATCGGCTGGGGCTCGTTCATCAATCCCGGCAAGAAATTCCTGCCGAATTCCGGTGTCGCCGGCACCGCGATAGCGATGCTCATGGGCGCTCTCGTAATGATAATCATCGCGTTCAGCTACGCCTACATGGTGCCGAAATATCCGAAGGCCGGCGGCGAATTCACATTTACGAAGGCCTGCTTCGGCAAGATCCCCGCATATCTCTGCGGCTGGTTCCTCGTCGCTGCCTATCTTACGAACGTCCCCATGAATTCGACTGCGATCGGCCTGATCGTAGACGGGCTCGACGGCGGCGCGGACATATTGAAATTCGGCTTTTCCTACACGATAGCGGGCTTTGAGGTGCATCTCGGCGAAATGCTTTTTGCGATGGCGATCCTCGTGCTTTTCGCCGTCTTTAATATGCTCGAGGTAAAGATCGCGGGGCTCGTCCAGACTATACTGGCCTCCCTGCTGATCATTTCCGTGCTCACCCTCACAATCGCCGCGCTCTGCTCGCCTCTGACCTCAGCCGATAATATGGCTCCTGTCTGGGGCTTTGACAAGACGGCTGCGATAAGCGCCGCTTCGGCAGGAAGCTTCGACGGCATCGAGGACTACGCCAGAACAGGCGCCTCGGGCATCACCTCCGCGATCCTCGCCACCTTTGCCATCGCTCCCTGGGCCTTCGTTGGCTTCGATACGATCCCGCAGGCAGCGGAGGAATTCAAATTTTCCTACAAAAAGGTCAGCTTCATAATGATCGTCGCCATTCTCTTCGGCGGCTTCGTCTATGTCGCGAACAACACCATCGCCGCCGCGGCTCTGGAAAACTGGCCCGAGCTCATCATCAATTCCGAGTCCACGCCCTGGCTGCTGCTCGCCGCCGCTAAAAAGCTCCTCGGCAGCTTCGGCAAGATACTCGTCGGCGTGGCTGTCTCCTGCGCCGTGCTATCAGGCATCATGGGCTTTTATATGGCGAGCTCGCGCCTGATGTATTCGATGGCCTGTGACGGATATCTTCCCGCACTGTTCGGGAAGCTGGACAAAAAGCACCACATCCCGCGCAATGCGATGCTCTTTTGCCTCGCGGTCTCGCTCTTCGGCCCTGTCCTCGGCAGAGAGGCTCTCGGTTGGTTCGTGGATATGTCCGCGATCGGCGCGTCGATAGGCTTCGGCTTCACCTGCCTTTCCACGCTCGTCACGATGAAGCAAAGCGGCGACCGCTCCGTCTTCCTGCGGGTCATGGCGGTGCTCGGCTCGGTCTTTTCCATGTCCTTTGTGATCCTGCAACTCGTACCCATCCCCGGGCTTTCGGGAGTGCATTTCGGCACGGAATCATATATAATGCTGATCGTATGGATAATACTCGGCGCGGTCTTTTATGTTTTCAAGGGAAAGCAATTCACCGCCGGCGAATGAACGGAGTAAATGATGCAAAGAAAAGAATTCGAAGCACTCGTGCTTTTTGAAAAGCTGAGACATATAGCCACTCAGCGCGAGCTGGCCGAAAAAATGAATATTTCCCTCGGTTCGGTGAACAAGCTCCACAAGAGCCTCACTCTCGCGGGCTGGATAGACGGCGGCAGGATCACGCAGGCCGGTCTCGAAGCGCTCGAGCCCTACAGGGTAAAAAGGGCGATCTTCCTCGCGGCTGGTTTCGGCTCCCGTATGGTGCCTCTGACCTTCAATACACCGAAGCCCCTCATCAGAGTCCACGGCACGCGCATGATAGATACGCTCCTTGATGCCGTAACGGCTGCCGGTATACCGGAGATAGTGATCGTGAGAGGCTATCTCGCGGAGCAGTTTGACCAGCTCCTGTACAAATATCCCAATATAAAATTCGTGGAAAACGCCGCTTATAACGACGCGAACAACATTTCCTCCGCCCAGTGCGTGAGGTATATGTTCGGGAACGCCTATGTCCTGGAAGCCGATCTCGTGCTCTCCAATCCCGATCTGATCACGAAATATCAGTACACCTCCAATATGCTGGGCATCCCGGTGGAAACGACCGACGACTGGTGCCTTCACACCGACTCAAACGGCGTCATCATCGAGGAGGCCGTCGGCGGCTCGAACTGCCACCAGATGGTCGGGATCTCCTACTGGGACGCGGAGGCCGGAGCGAAGCTCGCCTATGATATCGACGAGGTATACCGCTCTCCCGGCGGCAAGGAACGTTACTGGGAGCAGGTCGCCTTTGTGTATAAGAAGAATAATTATCGTGTCGAGGTCAGAGAATGCTCCTTCGAGGATATCGTGGAGATCGATACCTATAATGAGCTGAAGGCCATCGACAAGCTTTACGCGGGCGTTCAGGGAAACTCTTGACATATCCGACCGCCGCACTATAATAAAAGCCAGAAGGGGAGCCGCAAGGCTGAGAGGAAGCAACAGCTTCGACCCTGTACCTGATTTGGGTAATGCCAACGTAGGGATCTGAAAAAGAAGGACCCGCGGGGTCCTTTTTTCTTGGGTTCTTCGCTCCGCGCCGCACTATCATTCAGGCAGTAAAGCAAATGGAGGAAGAAAATGAACAATCTGTATTATGAGATCGGAGGCGCCGACGCCTCCGGCGTGATCGTCACAGCGGACGGAGGTCTCACCGTTCTCGGCTACATCGTCTGCATCATCGCTGCTCTCGCCGCTCTCGCGGGGGTCTGTATCCTTTTTTCACGCGCCGGTCGCGGCTTCAGCGCAAAAAAGCTCGCTTTCTGCGCCATGGCCATCGCCCTGTCCTTTATCCTGTCGTATATAAAGATCATACCGCTGCCCTGGGGAGGCTCCGTAACTCTGTTTTCGATGCTTTTTATCACGCTGGTCGGCTACTGGTACGGTCCCGCTGTCG
>JAZRWL010000203.1:0-2960 GCA_045599685.1 Lachnospiraceae bacterium | reverse complement strand
CAGAGAGCTCTTTATCTCAATTAAAAACGGCATAATGATGATCGGACCGACGGATATTATCGAGATGATAATACTCGCCGTGCTGATTTATCGCCTTCTGGTCTGGGTCAAGAACAGCCACACCTGGATCCTGATGAAGGGTCTGGCAGCGGTGCTGATATTCTATGTCGCGGCGAAGCTGCTGCATTTTGACACCATTCTCTATCTGATAAACAGAGCACTCGACATATTGCTTATCGCGATCATCGTGGTTTTTCAGCCGGAACTGCGAAAGGCGCTCGAGAAGCTGGGACACGGGCGGATATTCAGACTGTTCCATATTTCCGCCTTGGGAGATACGGCCGGGGACAGCGAAAATGTCGTGAAGAGCCTGACCGACGCGGCCTTCATGCTTTCTGAGGCAAAAACCGGGGCTCTCATCGTGATCGAGAACGTGGCCCCTCTTGATGAATACATAGCTACGGGCATACAGGTGGATGCGCTCGTTTCGAGCCAGCTGCTCGTCAATATTTTCGAGCATAATACGCCGCTGCATGACGGCGCCGTCATACTGCGCGGGGACAGAGTGGTCGCCGCCACCTGTTATCTGCCGCTTTCGTCCAATCTCACTATAAACAAGACCTACGGTACTCGTCACAGGGCGGCTGTGGGCGTCAGTGAGCTTACCGACAGTCTCACCGTGGTCGTGTCTGAGGAGACCGGCAGGATATCGGTAGCACGTGAGGGAGAACTGCGTGAGCTCGTAAGCCGTGAAGAGCTCGTCCGTGAGCTGAAGACAGTATATTCGGATGATCAGAAGAAAAGCAGAGCAATAAGGCTGTGGAGGCATAAGAATGAAAAAGTGGATTCTTAACAACTGGCCTTTGAAGCTGATCTCGGTGATGGCCGCTGTAGCGCTGTGGTTCGTCGTTATAACCGTGACTGATCCGACCGACTCCCGCATCTTCGTGGTACCCGTCGAGTTTGTCAATCAGGATGTGCTTCTCTCACGCGAAAAGGCGGTCCGGGTAATAGACGATCAGTATGTCAGGGTGCGGGTCACGAAGAACCGCTCCGTCATAAATTCCATGTCGGTGTCAAATTTTGTCGCCGAGGCGGATTTTACGAAAATGTATGAGGATACGCAGGTACCGGTCACCGTGACCGTAAAGGATGCGAGCCTGCAGGATGCGGATTTTACACAGGACAAATACAGCCTCGAGGTAGAGCTCGAGGATCTCGAAAAGCTCACCGTGCCGATCACCTATGAGCTGGACGGCGAAACCGCCGAGGGATATGCGGTTGATGAGGTGACGCTTTCTCCGGACTCCGTGACGATAGTGGGTCCGGAGTCATATATCAGGCTCGTGAGGACGGTAAAGGTCGTCATCGATACGAACAAAGCCCAGGAGGATTTTTCCGTAAAGACCGGGCTGGTGATCCTCGACGGTAACGGTACTGTGCTGAAGCCCGGCGAAACCGAGGATACGAGCATTGATGTCAATGGGAAGATCAGCTGTGATGTACGCATGGCGCTCGTAAAAAAGGTGCCGGTCATCGTTGAGCCGACCGGGATACAGAATACGGCTGAGGGCTTTGAATATGTCGGAAGTACAGTAGCACCTGATACGGTCACGATATCCGGCACAAAAGCAGTGATAGGCCAGATCTCGTCCATACTGATCGACGATATCGACCTGTCCGGGATGAGGAACAGCAGTATACTGGAGGCTGATCTGATTGATCATCTCCCGGATGGAGTGAAGATACTCGACGGTGAAGCAAAGGCCTCTGTCAGCGTCATGATAGAGCCTATCGTAAAGAGGGAATTCCTGATACCGACGAGCCGGGTGAAGGTCATAAATCTGGATGAAGGACTTCAATACAGGATTGCTGCGTCCAGGGTCAAGGTCGTCGTTTCCGGACTTGAATCCGATATGGAAAAGCTGCATGACGACGAGATAATAATGACGATAGATATGGAGGGCTGCACGAACGGCTCCTTCAATCGCAGTATGACAGTAGAGCTCCCTTCCGACAGCTATCAGCTGGTGGAGGCCGGCAGGGTCACTGTGAGCATCGACAGAGAAGACGAGCTCTGACTTGATGCCGGACGTGAAAATGAAAAAAGAAAAGCTAAAAGAAGAGCAGGTGCGCTGGAGAGACCTGCCGAAGGAAGAAAAAAAGAAAAGATTCATAAAGGAGGCTGCCTTTTATCTGGGCGTGATCCTCGTGGCGCTGATCCTGTGGCGGTTCATTCTGCTGAATGCCACGATTCCCACCGGTTCAATGGAAAATACCATAGAGACCGGTTCAAGGGTGATGGGACTGCGCTGCGCTTATTGGTTCTCAGAACCGGAAAGAGGAGATATAATCGTCTTTTACGCGCCGGATGAGGAGGACGTGCTCTTCGTCAAAAGGCTGATAGGCCTGCCGGGGGATACGGTGAAGATACAGGACGGAAAGACCTTCATAAACGGAGAGCCGCTTGACGAGCCTTATCTGGCGGAGGAGATAATAGGAAAATTCGGCCCCTACGAGGTGCCGGAGGACTCGTATTTTATGATGGGTGATAACCGGAACCATTCGGCTGACGCGAGGTTCTGGACAAACCGTTTCATTACGAAAGACGATATCGTAGGAAAGGCGTATTTTACTTACTGGCCCGGCATCCACTGGATAGCTGACTGAAATATACATAGGAGGAGAGACAATGCTGTCAAACAAAGAGGAAAGCCTGGAATTTCTGGATGAGGCAATGAAATCGGTCGATTCGTTAAGAAAACTGAAGGACGAGTCCGCTGACAAAAGCTCGCAGATGAAGAAGCTGCAGAAGAGTCTTGAAAATGACAGAAAGAATGTCGATGATAAGATCAGCGACACAATTAAAAAGCGCAGGAATGAGACAACGAAGCCGTTTGATTCAAAGCTCTCCGATATCCAGAGCCAGATAAAGAAGGAGAATTCCAAGCGTGAAAAGG
>JAZRWL010000202.1:0-3757 GCA_045599685.1 Lachnospiraceae bacterium | reverse complement strand
CGATCTCAGTCTCGGCTTCAGCCGGATTCACGAGCGTTTCCGTCACTTCCGCTTCCTCAGTCACTGTCTCTGTAAGATCGCACAGATCGATGGCGACCATGGGAACTGACGGCGTTACACCTGCTGTTTCTTCCTCACCGGGGAAATACTCCGTGGAGAGGGCTTCTTCCGCATAGGACAGCGCTTCGCAATAAACACTCTCAGTCTCCGTAGCGCCCGCTTCAAACGGCGTCAAAGCTGAGAAAAGCAGCGCAATAACGCACAGCAACGCTGTCCGTTTTCTTAATGGCTTCATAATGGGTTCCTCCTTGATTAGGTTATTAAATACCGCAAAGCGGCATCATTCCGAAAGAGCTGCTGAAGCAGCTGCTGCGGATCACCCATTAGAGAAATGCGCACAAAAACAACAAGACCTGATCGCGATAACACGAAAAGTCCCTGAAATCATCCCCGAATAAAAAATGCCGAAAGCTCCGCGAACAGCGGAAATAAGAAATGATGGTATGAAAAGAGCTGCTGACCAGATTCGAACTGGTGACCTCATCCTTACCACGGATGCGCTCTACCGACTGAGCTACAGCAGCACGTGCAAGCGTTATATTACTATGACTGCCGCAAAATGTCAAACACTTTTTTGAAAAAGTGTCAAAAAATTCCGAGCCTGTCCGACGGCCTGCCGACCCTGTTGATATCCGGGGACGGCAGGCATGGGACGTGCTCAGTTAATATCGCAAAGCGCGGTGAATTCGTCTATCTCATCCGCGAGCACCTGCAGGGAGGAGCACCAGAAGGCCCTGTCGGTGACGTCGATTCCGGCTGAGGCCGCCGTATCCTCGACTGTGCGGTAGCCGCTGGACTTTAACAGCTCCTTGTATCCGGGCACGAAGCTCTCGCCCTCCCTCTGATAAAGTGCATAAAGACCGCGTGCGAACAGACCGCCGAAGGCGTAAGGCCAGTTATAATAGCTAAGACCGCTGCTGTAATAATGCGATTTGCACACCCACATATAAGGATGCAGGAATTCATGGTCGAGGCCGCTGCCGTAGGCCTTTTTCTGCGCGTCGAGCATGAGCTCACAGAGTCTGTCGGCGAACATTATCCCGCTCTCGCGGTTGTCGAATACGGATTTTTCGAAGAGATATCTCGAATAAATATCGCAGATTATCTGCGCTGCGTCGCTCAGCTGGCTCTCTATGAGAGCCCGGCGGGCAACGGGATCCGCCTCCGATCTTATCGCGGCGTTCATGGCGACGACCTCATTGAAAGTCGAAGCAGTCTCCGCGAGCGGCATCGAAACATCGATATTGAGTATACTGTTTTCACTCAGACAATGGTCATGGAAGCCGTGTCCAAGCTCGTGCGCCAGCGTTACGACATCCCCCAGCTTTCCGCCGTAATTCGTCAGTATCCTGAAGGCCTTCAGGCCGTGCGCTCCAGCGCAGAAAGCTCCGCCGACCTTTCCGTCGCGGGGATAAAAGTCTATCCACGCCTCGTCAAAGGCTGTGCGCATGACCTCTGCCTCCTCGGCATCGAAGCCTGAGAACAGCGAGATCAGATATTCTCTGCATTCCTCGGGGGTAAAGCTCTTATCATTGCCTTTCAGAGGCGCATTGATCTCATACCAGGGCAGACCGTTCTCATGACCGAGGAGTCTTGCCTTCGCCCGCATATACTCCCAGAATTTCGGCAGATACTCTTCTATCGCCGAAAGCAGAGCGTCGAGCGTCTCCTGCTTCATATGAGCCTTATCCAGCGCCTCCGCCATCGGTGAAGCATATCCGCGCAGGCGGCAGTGATTGATGACCTCGAGCTTGATCGAATTGAGCGAATATGCCACGCTGTCCTTTATCCTGTCGTAGGCGGCAAGCTCCGCCTCATAAGCGCTTTTGCGCACCGCCGGATCGGGATCATAGGCCTTGTTCCGGATATCAGCGAGATTCGTGATCCTACCGTCATACTCTACAGGCAGAGTCGAGGTCAGATACCCCTGCAGCTCGCTCCATGCGCCGGAGCCGCTGATCTCGTAGAGGCTGACTGCCTCCTCGACATCCGCGCTCAGCGTATGCTTCGCGCTGTCGCGGATATTCGTCAGATAAAACTCATATTCGCGAAGGAATGGCGTTCTCTTTATGATATCCTCGAGCCCCTCTACCGAAGCAACATATTTCACGAACGCGGTATCCGGCGCCGCCAGACCGGTCATTATCTGATTGATCCTTCCGAGCGCGGCGGCTGCGTCAGCATCGGTCGTCTGAACAGACTGCTTCAGCTCCGCAAAAAGATAAAGCTTCGATACCCTTTCCTGCAGATCGATATTGTATATCAGGCCCTTTTGGAGTACGCGCGCGGGCTCACCTGAGAGATCCTCCGTGAATTCCCTGTATGACTCTATCACCTCTGCGAGAGCTCTCTCGTCCGCATCGTATTGCGGGTCGTCAAAACCCTTGTACAATTCATCAAGCGACCATTCCGTCCTCATTTCCTACCTCCTGTCTTGCTTTATCAGTAAAAAAAGCGGGGAAAGCTCCCCGCCTCATAATGCATAAAATATATCAGCCCTGAGCCTGGACTGCGGTCATGGCGACAACGCCTACGATATCATCAGCTGAGCAGCCGCGTGAAAGATCGTTTACAGGCATAGACAGCCCCTGAAGAACGGGGCCGTAAGCGCCGGCCTTTGCCAGTCTCTGAACGAGCTTGTAGCCGATGTTTCCTGCCTCGAGGCTCGGGAATACGAGGGTATTGGCATGTCCTGCCACAGTGCTGCCGGGAGCCTTGAGCTCTGCTACCTTCGGAACGAGAGCGGCATCGAGCTGCAGCTCGCCGTCGAGATCGATATTCGGATACTTCTCATGAGCGATTGCTACGGCCTCCTGGACCTTCGTTACATTGTCGTGAGAAGCGCTGCCCTTCGTAGAGAAGGAAAGCATGGCGACCTTTGCCTTCTTGCCGAGAAAGCTTTCGAAGGACTCTGCTGCCAGAGCTGCTACCTCTGCCATCTGCTCCGCAGTGACTTCGGGCATTACCGCGCAGTCGGCGAATACGAACAGACCGTTCTCGCCGTACTGGCAATCCGGAACTTCCATCATGAAGAAACCTGATACGCTGCTGATACCGGGCTTGGTCTTGAGCAGCTGCAGAGCGGGACGGATCGTGTTGCCGGTGGAATGGCAGGCACCGGATACGACGCCGTCGGCGTCACCGCACTTGCACATCAGGCAGGCATAATACATATAATCCTTTTCCATCTGCTCCTTCGCAGCCTCGGGAGTAACGCCCTTCTTGGCACGCAGCTCAACGAACTTGTCGATATACTTCTGCTTGTTAGGATCGTTGAAGGGATCTACAACGACCGCTCCGGTCAGATCATATCCCGCGCCGTTCTTCGCGATCTCTTCGGGAGTGCCGATCAGCACGATGTTTGCGATGCCTTCCTTGAGGATCTTTTCAGCGGCCTCATAAGTGCGGGAGTCCATGGACTCGGGCAGAACGATAGTTTTCTTGTCGGTTTTGGCTTTTGCCTTGATGTCATCTATAAATCCCATTGTCTTACCCCTTTCAAGAGTGGATACTTTTTTATAATAATAACATTTTTTCGCCGCAGGTCAAGAAAAAACGCAGTTTTACGCGAAAATCAATCCTTTTTCCCCGCCATTACAGCCTCGATATCCTCTATGGTGCGAGGAATATTCACGGTCAGGTTCTCACAGCCGGTCTCGGTGATAAGGCAGTTGTCCTCCAGACGGAAGCCGATGCC